>CALETH010000145.1 GCA_937920105.1 uncultured Bacteroidota bacterium | reverse complement strand
TTCTTTCTTCAACTTTTTTTACAAAAATCAAGGTAGTAACTAGTCAAGCCCCTAATTTATTTTTCGTTTATGTGTAAACATAAACAACGAAGCCAGCCTTAACCTTAATATTACACTTATTACATGTAAAATAATAATGTATTTAACATTATTATTTACAATTAAACTCAGTCTATCGCTTCGCAGTTTTAAATTAAATAATTTTTGTTTGAAATTCACTGTTAAAGACCTTTACATGAGTTCGATTCTCGTCCGCCCCACAAGTTTTTTTAAGAAGTTTTTGGGGCGGTAGCTCAGACGGCAGAGCAAGGTTCGCATTTTATTCTACAGTGAAAATCAAATTTAAAAAAGATATAAATCGGATTTGTAGCTCAGTAGGTAGAGCGTTATCTAAGCAAGAGTAAAGGTCGCGGGTTCGATTCCATGCCAAATCCACCGGGCAGTCCGTAAGGTTAGAGCGGCTGCCCATTTTTATTTCTTCAAATATTGGTTTGCTTTAAGGATTTTTTTTCTTATATTGGAAACTCAAAAAACGAAATGGGTTTCCAAAGGAGAGCATGAAAAAACGAACGGAAAATCTATCACATTCTGAAATTAAAAAACGAGTTCTTGAAATTGCTCAAGAACAGTTTTTTAGTACTGGTTTTAAAAATATTACGATGGAAGATTTTGCTCGCAAACTCGGTATGAGCAAAAAAACCATCTACAAACATTTTTCCAGCAAAGAAGACCTTATCAAAAAAGTTACTCTGAATATGATTGAAGAAATGAGCAAAAAAGCCATTGAAATTCAATCCAATAAAAAAATAGATTTTGTTGAACGTTTAAAAATGCTCACAACGTGTCTTGCGGAAAAAATGCAATGTTTAAAACCAGCATTCTTTTTTGATGTGCAAAAAAATATGCCGGAACTATGGAAACACATCGAAGAATTTCGCAAACAAAACATTCTTACACATTTTGCACACTTTGTTGAAGAGGGAATTGAAAAAGGAATTTTTAGAAAAGATGTGAACAAAGAAGTTTTTGTGATGATGTATGCAAACTCAATGCAAAGCATTTTGAATCCGGAAATTATTGCACAGTTACCGCTTTCCGCATCCCAAGTATATGAAATGATTATTACTATTTTTTTTGAAGGCTTATTTACAGAAAATGCAAGAAATAAATATAAAATTAAGAATAAACGTTAAAAGGATATTTATGTTCCGTACAATTTTATGCTCTATTATTATAAGTTTTTCCATCTTCGCGCAAGAAAAAACATCACTAACCATTGAACAAGCCATTGAAGTTGGATTGAAGAACAGTAAAACACTTCAAAACTCATCGATGAAAGTGCTTGCCGCTGATGCAAAGGTGAGTGAGGCAAATGCTGCATTACTTCCATCCATAAAACTCAACGCAACCTATACACGATTAAGTGAAGTTCCACCGTTTGCTATAAACATTATGGGAAATATTGTTAATATTTCTCCATCAATTCTCAATAACTATCTTGTAAAAGGAACAATACAGCAACCACTTTTTGCTGGATTTAAAATTTCTAGCGGAAAAGAAATGGCAGAATATTCCGCTGAAGCAACAAAACAGGAATATCATAAAGATGAAAAAGAACTTATCTATAATATTAAAAATGCGTATTGGACTTTATACAAAATTAGAGAACTAAAAAAGGTTGTTGATGAAAATGTTGAGCAAATGAAAACCCATGTAAAAGATGCACAGAATCTTTTTACACAAGGAATAATTACCAATAATGAAGTACTTAAAGTGCAAATTCAATTTTCCGAAGCGGAATTGAGACAAGTAGATATGAATAACAATCTTGTTATTGCAACTGCTGCACTCAATAATGTTATCGGAATTCCTTTAGAAACATCAACAGAATTAACATCCACAATACAATACACCCCAAAAACTTTTTCTTCGCTTTCTGAACTCATCAATAATGCTATCACAAAAAGAGAAGATTTTGCTGCAATGCAAGCACGTGTAAAGGCAAGTGAGGCAAATGTAACTTTTGCACAATCCGGATGGTATCCACAAATATTTCTTGTAGGAAATTATAATTATGCAAATCCTAATCAACGTATTGTTCCAGCAGAAGGTAAATTTAAAGGTACTTGGGATGTGAGTGTTGTTCTTTCGTACGATTTGTGGAATTGGGGAACAACATCACATCAAACAACGCAAGCAGAAGCCCAGCGTTCGCAAGCAGAAAATACTCTTATGCAAATGAAAGATGGAATTACATTAGAAGTAACACAAAATTATTTTACTTTTCAGCAAACAGAACAAAAAATAAAAATTTCCGAACAATCGTTACAACAATCACAAGAACATTATCGCATTACGAATGAAAGATATAAAAATGGATTATCATCAACTTCTGATTTATTAGATGCGAGTGTGATGTTATTACAAACAAAAATAAATTATACCCAAACTCTTATTGATTATGAATTAGCGAAATCTCGTTTAGAAAAATCTACTGGTGAATAAATGTTTCCCTCCTATTAGGAGGGATTAGGGGAGGTCGTTAATTTTAAAAATGACCACCCTTGTATTCCCTCCTAATAGGAGGGAATATGTCTCTTAGAAAAATAATTTAACTATCACTCAAAGGAATATTTTATGAAAAAACTCAAATTTATCGTTATTAGTGTAATTTTTTTTGGAGCAATTATTGGAATATTGCTCAACAACAAAGCAAAAAGTAACGGAAAATCTGTTAATAATATTAGCACAATGTATTCCGTTAACGTAACAAAAGCAGCAAAAAAAATTCTTTCGGAAAAAGTAACTCTTGCAGGAATTATTACTGCAAATAATGATGTTGCCATTATTTCGGAAACGTCAGGAAAAATAGTAAAAGTAGAATCGCAAATTGGAGATTACAAAACTGCTGGTTCAGTTCTTGTGCAAGTAGATGATGAGATTCAGAAAGCAAATTATCTTACCGCAGAAGTGAATTACAAAAAATCAAAAAAAGATTTAGAACGATATGAAGATTTATATAAAGGAAAAAGTATTTCGGATACACAAATAGAATCCGTACGATTAGCCGCACAATCCGCAGAAGCACAATACATTCTTGCTAAACGACAATATCAAAATACAAAAATTACTACGCCAATTTCTGGAATTGTAACGGCTCGTAATGTTGATATTGGTTCTATGGTACAAAGCGGACCAAATGCTACCGTTATTGGCAATGTTGTGGATATTTCTAAACTCAAAGTAAAACTCAATGTGGCTGAACGTGATGTATTTAAAATTTCTGTAGGTGAAAAGGTTGACATTACAACTGATGTGTATCCAGAAAAAATATTCACCGGAAAAATTTCTACCATTAGTTCAAAAGGAGATGAGGCACACAGTTATCCTGTAGAAATTCAGTTGGAAAATAATTCAAAATATCCACTCAAAGCAGGAATGTTTGGAAGTGTAACATTTCTACACAAAAAAGATACACCAGTATTAGTTATTCCGCGGGCTGCTATTATTGGAAGCATTAATAACGCAAAAATCTATATTGTAAAAGATAATATTGCAAAATTACAAAATGTTGTTATTGGGGAAAAAAGAGGATTGAATGTAGAAATAGTTCAAGGATTAATAGAGGGGGAAATTGTTGTGGTAAATGGACAAAATAATTTAAGTGATGGTGCAAAGGTTTCTCCGATTATGCAGTGATTAGCACATATTGAAGTTTAAAATATGATAGGGACATAACATTGTTCTGTCCCTACGTACAAAAATAAATTTACGAAAGAAAAAACTTATGACCTTAACCGAACTTGTTATTAAAAGACCTTCTATTATAGTAGTAATCTTTGCTGTATTAGGTGTGTTGGGAATTTTTAGTTTTACACAATTGAACTACGAACTTCTTCCCAAAATTGCACCACCAATAATTACCATTTCAACAATATATCCCGGTGCTTCACCGTATGAAGTAGAAAATGGTGTAACCAAAGTTATTGAAGATGCTGTTTCCGGAATTGATAAAGTAGATGCAATCCGTGCAACTTCTTTTGAGGGACTTTCCCTTGTTGTTGTGGAATTTAAACAATCCGCAAAAATAGATTTTGTTATTCAAGATGCTCAACGAAGAGTAAGTCAATCACTCGCACTGTTGCCGAAAGAAGCAAAAGCACCAGTGCTTTCAAAAATTGCTTTGGATGAAATTCCTGTGTTACGTATTGGTGTAACCAGCAATCTTCCATCAACAGAATTTTTTCAATTTCTTAAAGATAGAGTTCAACCACGTTTAGCAAAACTTCCCGGAGTTGCACAAATCGTTCTCACAGGCGGAGATGAGCGTGAAATAAAAGTCAATCTCAATGCAGAAAAAATTCGTTCCTACAATCTTTCACTTCTTCAAGTTACCAATATTATAAAAAGTTCCAATTTGGATTTTCCCACAGGAAACGTAAAAGATGAAGACGGACAATTTATTGTTCGTGTTGGTGGAAAATTTTCTTCGTTGGATGCACTTCGTTCACTCATTGTTGGACGTTCACGTCAAGGTGGAACTATACGTTTGCAAGATATTGCAGAAATTCAAGATGGAGTAAAAGAATTTACTGTGATGAATCGGGTAGATGGAAAAACTTCGGTGGGGATTCAAATAGTGAAACAATCAGACGCAAATGCCGTAACCGTAAGTCAACTTGTACGAGAAGAGTTAAAAAAAATGCAAGAAGAATTCAAAAAAATTGGAATCAATTTTGATATTGCACAAGATAGTTCAACATTCACCATTGCAGCAGCAGATGCTGTTAAATTTGATTTAATGTTAGCCGTAGTTTTTGTTGCTATTGTTATGTTGCTTTTTCTTCACAGTCTTCGCAATTCATTAATTGTTATGGTTGCTATTCCGGCATCGTTGATTTGCACATTCATTTTTATGTATGTATTTAATATGACTTTGAATTTAATGACGCTGCTTGGAATGTCTCTTGTAATTGGAATTTTAGTTGATGATTCTATTGTTGTGTTGGAAAATATTTATCGCCATTTAGAAATGGGAAAAGGGAAGCTCGATGCCGCATTAGAAGGAAGAAATGAAATTGGTTTCACAGCTCTTTCTATTACCATGGTGGACGTTGTAGTGTTTTTACCACTTTCTTTGGCAGGAGGAATTGTTGGAAACATTCTTCGTGAATTTGCATTAGTTGTTGTTTCATCCACATTAATGAGTTTGTTTGTTTCCTTCACTATTACACCGGTATTAGCATCGCGATTTTCACGTTTAGAACATTTTACTAAAAATACTTTGATGGGACGTTTTGTTTTATGGTTTGAAAAAAAATTTCATCAGTTTACAGATTATTATCAAAGTGTATTACGTTGGAGTTTAAGTAATCCCAAAAAAGTTGTTCTTCTTACAATACTTTTATTTTTTGCTTCACTCTCACTTGCTCCACTTGGTTTTATTGGAAATGAGTTTATGCCGCAATCTGATAGAGGAGAGTTTGGTGTTACGATTGAATTACCTCCCGGAGCAAAAGTCGAAGAAACAAATCAAACATCATTACAAGTAGAAAAAATTCTTTCTGAAATACCGGAAGTAAAAAAAGTGTTCACCAGTGTTGGTGTTTCGAGTGAGGGATTTTTAGGAATTTCTTCTAATAATATTGCACAATTAAATGTTGCTTTAGTTCCTAAAAATGAACGTGCAAAAAGTACAATTGAAGTTGGTGAAGAAATCAAAGCAAAAATTCGACAGCTTTCTGGAATCAAAGTATTTGTGAGTCCCATTGGAATTTTTGGACAAGCAGACCAAAGCCCAATTCAAATAGGTGTGTTCGGAACAAAATTAGAAGATGTTCAACAAACAGCAGAAAATTTAAAAAATGTTTTGGCAACAATACAAGGTACTGCTGATGTTCGCGTTTCTTCAGAATTGGGAAAACCAGAACTGTTGATTGATATTGATAGAAATAAATTGGCGGCTTTCGGACTTTCCATTGCTGAAGTTGGTACAACACTTCGTACGGCATTAACCGGTGATGATGATTCAAAATATCGTGATGGACAAAACGAATACGGCATCCGAATTTTTGTTGATGAATATTATCGCTCCAAAACTACTGATATAGAAAAACTTACTTTTACAAATATGCAAGGAAAACAAATTGAACTTCAACAATTTACTAATGTGCAACTTGCATCGGGTCCAACAAAATTACAACGTCAAGATAGAATAAATGTATTATACATCAATTCACAAATTGTTAATCGTGCTGCGGGAACAATTATTGAAGATTTTAAAAGCCGTGTTGCAAAAGAAACTCTCCCAACAGGTGTAGAACTTGTTTATTTAGGAATGGAAAAAAATAGAGCGGAAGGTTTTGGAAGTTTAGGAACAGCATTATTGATGGGAATTTTATTTGTGTATCTCATTATGGTAGCGTTGTATGATTCTTATGTGTATCCGTTTGTCGTATTATTTTCAATTCCCGTTGCAATGGTTGGTGCAATGTTAGCGTTGGCATTGATGATGAAATCGCTCAACATTTTTTCCATGCTTGGAATTATTATGTTGGTTGGATTAGTGGCAAAAAATGCAATTCTTCTTGTTGATAGAGCAAATCAAATGAAGTTGGAAGGACTTTCTTCGTACGATGCTTTGCTTGAAGCAGGAAAAACACGTCTGCGTCCGATTATTATGACCACTGTTTCGATGATTGTGGGAATGTTTCCTATCGCAGTTTCCGGAGCAGCCGGAACAGAATGGAAATCAGGACTTGCGTGGGCATTGATTGGTGGATTGACGAGTTCGATGTTTCTTACTCTTGTTCTTGTTCCTGTAGTCTATCTTGGTGTTGATAAATTAAAAGAAAAAGTTCCTGTGGTTATGAGAAGATTTTCAAGAAAAAGTAGAGCAGAGTTTTAAAAATTATATTTATACTAAAAACAAAAAAGCGAAGAAAATTCTTCGCTTTTTGCATTTTTAGAAATGGCTACTATTAGCCACTTTTTTTGTTTTGATAATACAATTTTTTTTTGAAAAAACACTGCCTTTTTTTTGACTTTTAAACATAAATTACTATAATAAGTTCAACAACAAAATTTAATTATATTTTTAAGGAGTTAGTATGAAACATATTCTTCTTTTGTCCCTGTTCCTTTTGCTTCCATTTTTAGGATGCAATAATGAATCACCCACCTCACCAGAAGAAACTGTTGAAAAAACAGAACAAACTACAATCAACCAACCCAACCAAACACAATCAATTATCATCACACTCCCACCTGTTGATTGGTCTAATATTGGGAAACCCATTACTCACAAACAAGCAATAACAATGACCAACAACTACACTAAAAATGTTTATGGTGTACAAAACATTCCCATAAGCAGAACAATATGTGAACAACTCATTGTTGGACGTAATGTTAAAGGAGTAAGTTTTTATTTTGCAAAAACGCCAACCGGAAAATTTACCGTCGTTTCAATTCCGGCAGATTTATATGGAAGAAGAATACCTACCAGTACTACTATAGCATGTGAAAATGTTCTTATTTCATACGTACGAGCACAACAACTCACTAATAATTTTTCTTACAAAATTGGAACAATTAATGGGAGGATGACTTCAATAGAGTCAATTCAAAATTTGTTAGCAGGAAATACTACTGGAATTTGGTTACATTTTGCAAACGATGCTAATGGAAATTTGACATTTGTTCTTGCCAACTCAGCAAATCCAAATACTTCTAGTAGTAATCTTGTAGAAAATGACTATGTAGCCATTCCACCACAATAAAATTGTGAGCACAATATGGAATTTTATGCTATAATGATTATTTTTTACACTGTAATTAGTACAAATACTCTATCTGGTACTTGTGGAACATTGTACGGTATACAAGGTTTACGCAATGAGTATGAATTTAAAAACGATAGAAAATTATTTGTTACCTATTTAATTGTCAGAATGCTGAGTGCTTTAACTTCTTTTTTCATCTATAAGCACATTATTACCCCATCTCCAACATCTTTATATTTTCATTGGCACGTTTTTACACTTCTTCAACATGTTATTATTTCACTCATGTATTCTTATTGGATGTCTCCCGCAGAAAAATTTCTTTGTTATTTAAGTTGTTGGGGAATACTTATTTTTTGGTCTGCAATGAAAATTTTTGGTGTAGAAACGTTTGATAAACCGGAAACTATTACTGCTGCTATTTCTCAATTCTTTTTAATGATGTTAAGTTTTCGAGTTATTAATAACATGAATAGACGTTTTGGAACAGCAAGAAATCTTTCTATTGATGCCCATTTTCAAATTCTTTCCATCAACGCATTGGGTTTTGGTGCGATGATGACTTTTTTTATTTTAGCAACAGTGGATAAAAGATTTTTTTATTATATAGCGATGATTAGTATTCTTATGGATGGGTATTATATGTATGCACTATATCTTTTTACTAAACGTGGTAATAGTGATATTCATGATTGGTTATAGAAAGAGGACACTATGATTGTTTTTATTATTTCATGTTGTATTACACTTACAATGGTTATTCTTAAAGTTTTTGTTATGGAAAAACTAACCCACAAAACACGGGAAGTATTTTCTTCTATTGATGAAGAATACGAAAAAGAATTACAACAAAAAGAAGATGAGCTCCGTCAATTACAAGAAGTAAAAAATATGTACGAAGAAAAACTCATTGCAATCAAAGAAGAAGAACACAAAGCCAACAATTGGTGGAGAAGAATCTTAGGTGAATAAAAACAAAAAAGCGGAATCATTAGATTCCGCTTTCGTTTTTTAGTAATAACTCTTTATTACTTCGCTGATAATGCAAGCCAATTTACACCGATAGTATAAATCTTAGAACTATTCCAAGTATTTACTTGAATAGTAAAACCATCGCGTGATACGCTTTTTACTAATACATCGTAACGTACATTATCACCTTTATCTGCATCAAGCAAATATACAGAAGTAATAATTTCTGGTTTTACATCAAAAGCTTTTTTGAATTGTACTTCATAAGTAACAACTCTTTCACCGGTTCCTTTATCTAAAGTATAACCAGGTGTGCTTGGTGTAAATTTGTAACTTCCCATTTGCATATTTTGTGAATATGCGTTTGCTCCTACAAGCATCATCACAGCAAGTGTGAGAACAAATGATAATTTTTTCATAGAAAAATCCTTGTAAAAAATAGTGAATAAATAGTGTTAGGAGTTTAATTATACAAAAGACAAATGATAATGTCAAGAAGTTATAGATTCTCGTACTTCGTGACGTTTTGCTGTTTCACATTGTTTACTGCAGGAACGCATTGTTTCTTGTTCACAGTGTTCGCAGCAAAAAAATTGTGTGTGGCAATCTATATTAGCACAGTTCACATACCGGTCACAGAGATTTCCACAAAATTGACATTGTGAAACAATAACATTTTCTATTTGATTGATTGGGACGGATTTTCGTTCATCAAACACATAACATTTTCCATCAAAAAATTTTCCTCGAACTTCTTCATCTTTTCCATACGTAACAATTCCTCCATCTAATTGATAGACGTTGTTAAAACCTTCTTTCAATAAAAATCCGGAAAGTTTTTCACAACGGATTCCGCCGGTGCAATAGGTTAATACTTTTTTATTTTTGTGTTCACTAAATTTTTCTCTAATCCATTCTGGAAACTCTCTGAATGATTTTATATTCGGACGAACTGCGTTGCGGAAATGTCCCAAATCATATTCATATCCTGTTCTTCCATCTAAAATAACAACATCCTCTTGCTGCATTGTTTCTAAAAATTCTTTTGGGGAAAGTCGTTTTCCGGTAATAACATTTGGGTCAATTTCTTCTTGCACACGAAAGGTAACGAGTTCTTTCTTTTCTCGTACATACAGTTTTTTAAATTGATGATTTTCTACTTCATCTATTTTAAAAATCATATCTGCAAATCGAGAATCATTGTGCATGGTGTGAATGTATTCTTCTGTTTGTGAGATTGTTCCGGAAAGTGTTCCGTTAATCCCTTCTGTTGCGATAAGAATACGTCCTTTAATCCCAAGTTTTTCACAAAATTTGCGATGGTGTTTTGTAAAAATTTCTGGATTTTCTATGTGTACGTATTTGTAATATAAAAGTACGCGATATGGTAAAGTATTTTGTATAGTCATTATTATTTGTTTCTGAAATCAATATTTATTCTATCTACAGTTTGTCCCAAATAGGTATATATTGCTTGTCCTATAATTTTCTCTTTATGAATAAAACCTTCATATCTGCTATCATGTGCCAAATCACGATTATCTCCTAATAAATAATAGGAATCTGGTGGAACGACAATATCTTTAATATTTATTTTAGTACTATCAAAAGGTTGTTTGAATTTGTAAATAAAATGCTTATATCCATTTGGTAATTCTTCTTCAAATTCTTTTACTGGAAAAACATCAAAAATTGTTTCTTTAATGAATTTAGCGGTACTTGGTTTTCCATTTATAGTTATTATATTGTCAACTAATTCAAGTTTGTCGTTTGGTTTTCCTACAACTCTATATGTGTAAATTTGTCCATCGGGTTTTGTGAAAACTACTATTTCTCCATAGTTAGGTTCTCTTTTTTTATACGCTTTTGTATCCACAATAAAGCAATCTCCTATTTGGAATGTCGGATTATTAGATGCTGTTGGGACAACAAAACTTCGAGCTCCTACTAAAATGATAGAAAAACCATAAAGTGTTGAATTTGTAATTATCCCAAGAGTAATAGCAATAACGATAAAAAAGTAACGATTACGTTTTTTGAGAACATATGTCTTGTGTCGTTTTGCATTTTTAACCCCATCAATAATCATATAAAGTCCTAATAATATTTCAATGAGTAATAAACTTATAAGTCCATAAAAAGAAGTTATCCCTCTTGTAATATTAAAGAGAAAAAGAAATAGTAATAAAAATCCCCAACAAATTAGCGCTTTTTTAGGTTGTCTATTGTAGATTTGTCCTAATCCTGGAAGCATTACAGAAAGCCCAAAAGCTATAAAAGGGTTTTTTGGTTTAATTAATTTTGTAGTTGGTTTGTTTATATTTTGTTCCATTTATACAACTATTTTTTTATTCTACTAAACTCTTCAATTCTTTTACTTCTCGTTCAGTTAAAAATCTCCATCTACCACGTCCCAAACCTTTTGCGGTAATATTGGCATAACTGATACGATGAAGTTTTTCTATTTCATATCCCAATGTTTCAAACATTCTGCGAATTTGTCGATTTTTTCCTTCATGAATGGTGAGAACGATTTCTTTTTGTTTTGTTCCGGGAATTATTTCTATTTCTGCTGGCGCAGTTTTTCCATCTTCAAGATACATTCCTTTTGCAATTTTTTCCAGATGTGGATTTTGAGCACTTTCATTTAATGCAACGTGGTACGATTTTGTAACATGGCTTGATGGATGCATAAGTTTTGTTGCAAGCATTCCATCGTTGGTGAAAAGAAGAACTCCACTGGTATTTCTATCCAAACGTCCGATGGGAAAAACTCTTTCGTTAATTGATAGTAAATCAAAAACGGTTCTGCGACCTTTTTCATCTTTTGCAGTGGTGATATAATCTTTTGGTTTGTGAAGAACAAGGTAGAGCAATTGTTGTGCGATGGAAATATTTTTCCCTCGTACCGTAACACTATCTTTGGTTGGTGTAATTTGTGTTGCAAGATTGGTTACTACTTTTCCATTGACTTTGACTTCACCATTGGTAATTAATTCTTCAGATGCACGGCGAGAGGCAACTCCGGACATTGCAAGAAATCTGTTGATGCGGATATTTTCTGGTTTATCTTTTTTTTCTGGAGATTTTTTCTTCATTATGTCTATAAGTAAAAACTGGATTCCCGCTTTCGCGGGAATGACAATTTATTGTGAAATTATTTTTCTATGTAAATAATTTTTGGAAAAATGTTTTTATCTTCGTTTTCCATTTTCCCCAACCAGTTTCTGATTCTGCAACTCTTTCAAATTGCGAATCCTCATTGTGATAAATTTCATTATCAATAAAAACTCGTTTTTCTGGTTGTTGAGATGTTGACTTTGCTTCTAGTTTCTCTTTAATTGTTTCAGGCTTTTCAATAATTTTTGGTTCTTCGATATTGATTCTGATTTCTGTTTCTATTTTTTGAATTTGTTTTTCAGATTTTTTTATGATTACTGGTTTTTCTTCTGTAATTTCTATCTTTTTTGTTTCTATATCTGTTGATTCTATTTTTGGATTTAAGGATTTTGTTTCTTCGATTTTTTCATTTTCAATTTTGTTTTCTATCTCAATCTTTTCTATTTCTTGTTTTTCTTCAACGTTTTGATTATCTCTTATTTCGATTTTTTCTTCTATTGGTGTTGAAGATTTTTCAATTTGTATTTCTTTATTTTCTATTTTTTCTTCTTTTTTAACTTCTTCTGTTTTTTGTTTTTTAATTGGAATATGTCCTGCTTTGGATTTTGTTTCTGGCTTTTCAATTTTCTTTGCCAATTCTTCTTTGAACTCTATTTGTTGTTGTTCAGCGAGCATGCGTTTTTCTACTTCTAATTCAGTTTCACCAATAAGTTCTTCTATTTCTCGCGGCTTTGGTAAATCGGAAAGTTCATTCAATCCAAAATGTTTAAGAAACTCATCAGTCGTTCCGTACAACAGTGGACGTCCAGGTGTATTTGCTCTTCCGGTAATTCTGATAAGATTTTTTTCCAACAGTGTTTTCATAATATAATCTGCATTTACACCGCGGATAAATTCTATTTCATTTTTTGCAATTGGTTGTTTATAAGCAATAATTGCGAGTGTTTCTACTGCTGTGGTAGAAAGTTTTCGCTTCGCTTTTTCTTTTTCCAATTTTCCTATCCATGAAGAAAAATCTTCTTTTGTAGAAAAAACATATCCACCGGCAACTTGAATAATACGATAGGGCTTTTTTAATCTTTCATACTGTTTGTTGAGTTTTGCGATGAGTGTGCGAATAACTTCTGCATTAATTTCTATTTTTTGCGGATTGGTTTCATCATTGTTGGCTTGCTCAACAAGTCCGCGAATTGTACGGACAGTGAGAGGCTCATCAGAAGCAAAAATAAGTGCTTCAATAACATTTTCCATTTCAACAGAAAGTTGAATTGTTTCTTCTACAATTTTTTCTTCACTCATGTGGTAACCTCTGTTGGTAATTTTACAATCATAATTTCTTCATACGGATTAACTTGACGAATGACTAATTGTTTTTGTTTAATGAGTTCTAACAGTGCAAGAAAGGTAACAACGATGCGAATTTTTTCAGCCATTGCAGAAACCATTTCTAAAAATGTTGCTTCTGTTTTTTCACGAAAACAATTAAGAATATAACTCATTTGTTCATCTATAGTAACATTCAGTTTGTTAATTTCGTGAACATATTTTTTGGGCATTTTACTGACTGCATTTTTGAATGCAGCAATTAAATCAAACAACGTTACATCTTTTAAAAGATTTTCATCTTCAATGGCTTCAATAATTTTAGGGTCGTGTTGAAAATTTCCTCGATAAGAAAGTTTTCGTTGTTCCATTTGCCGCACTTCCAACAATTCAGCCATTTCTTTGTATCGTTTGTATTCTAATAATCGTTTTACTAATTCTGCACGTGGGTCTGGTTCTTCCTCTTCGGGATTTTCTGGTTTTGGTAAAAGCATTTGTGCTTTTATTTGCATAAGCATTGCTGCTGTTACAATAAATTCTCCTGCAATATCTAAATCTAAATCTTGTAAATATTGAAGATATTCTAAAAAATCTTTGGTGATTTTTGAAATGGGAATATCATAAATATCCAACTCATCTCTTTTTATAAAGAAGAGAAGGAGGTCAAGAGGTCCTTCAAATTCTGTAAGTTTTACGCGATACATTTTTTATGGATAATAGAACGTAGGGACGGTTGCAAAACCGTCCAAAAATAATTACATGGAACGGACTTGCATCCGTTCAAATTTATCCCAATTTCATTACATCGTGAACTTCTTGCATTGTTTGTTGTGCAATGATTTTTGCTTTTTTTTCTCCTGAAGAAAGAACGTCTTTTACTTCATCAAGATGAGTTTCATAATATGCACGTTTTTCTTGTATCGGTGCAAGTGTTTCTACTATTTTTGCAGCACAATTTTTTTTGCATTCTACACAACCTAATGTTCCGGATTCACAACCTTTTCGAATTTCCGAAGTTTCTGTTGAATTAAATTTTTTATGATAGGTAAAGATGAGACAAACATCCGGACGACCCGGGTCATTTTTCCGAACCTTTAATGGGTCTGTAACTGCAGAGCGAATTTTTTTTTGTATTTCTTCTGCAGAATCTGATAATAAAATTGTATTTCCAAGAGACTTACTCATCTTTTGATTTCCATCTATACCTGGTAAGCGTGCAAAGTTTGTCAGTTTTGCTTCTGGTTCGGGAAAAATATTTCCATAATGATTATTAAAACGGCGTGCAATTTCTCGTGTAATTTCTACGTGGGGAACTTGGTCTTCTCCTACAGGAACAACTTCTCCTTTATAAAGAAGAATATCTGCGGATTGCAAAACAGGATATCCCAAATGTCCATACACAAGAGAATCTAATTCCAAATCTCGTGCTTGTTCTTTTAGTGTTGGGTTGCGTTCAAGCCGAGCAGTGGTGATAAGCATTGAAAAAATAAGATGAAGTTCTGCATGCTCTTTTATTTGTGATTGACGAAAAATTGGACTTTTTTCAGGACTGATTCCGGCAGCAAGCCAATCTATCACCATTTCAATAGTATTTTCATAAATGTTTGATGTATCAAGATTGGTGGTGAGTGCATGGTAATCGGCGATGAGATGAAAATTTTCGTATTCATTTTGGAGTGTAACCCAATTTTCCAATGCTCCTACAAGATGTCCGATATGGAGTTTTCCTGTTGGACGCATTCCGCTGAGTATTCGTTTTCTGACCATGTGTTTTTAACTATGATTAAATGATTTTTATGATTAACTATGACCAGGATTTTAGGATTTCCAAAATAAAACCTGTGATTGATTTACAAGATTATTGTAAATGTATTTTCACAGGTTATTATATTATTATATTAATCAATATGCTTCAACACTTTTTCAGTATCATTCCTGCGAAACTTGTCCCAACATGTTTTAAGTTGGGAGCAGGAATCCAGTTAAACTTTTTCTGGATGCCCGATAAAAACATTCGGGCATGACGATAAGAATTTTTAATCATTCATAAACAAATAGGGTTTCCATCGTTCATCGACTGTACCAACAAAATGTTTTATGAATGTTACATGATTGGGCTTCATTGGTTTTCGCAGTAGCGGCATTTTTGCTTCTTCAGGGGTTCTATCGCCTTTTTTGTTATTGCAGGATATACAAGCACAGACCAAGTTTTCCCAAGAATCTTCTCCTTTTCGTGAACGTGGAATAATATGGTCCACCGTAAGAGTGGTATCAGTTTCTCCACAATATTGGCAACGTTGTGCATCTCTTCGCAAAATATTTTTACGAGAAAGAATTATGCGTTTGTATGGTACGCGAATGTACACAAACAATCGTACCACACTGGGAAACGGCATTGAACGCGATACGGAGCGGATTTCTTTTTCATGATGCTTTTCTACCAATTCTGCTTTTCCGAGTAAGAGAAGCACTACGGCTTTTCGTACATTGCAAACGCTCATTGGTTCGTAGTTTTGGTTTAACACCAAAACTTTTCCGCTTAAACGACTTTCACTTTTTATGGATTTGGGAAAACTGAAGACAACTTCTTCCTTTCTGCTAAAAATAATTTGTTATTATGTAATCAAGATAGTATTCTCTATGAATTTTGTCAAGAATAATTTAATATTGTACTCCTGACGGGTCTCGAACCCGCTTTCTCTGGGGTGAAAAGCCAGCGACGCGAACCTCTTTGTCTTCAGGAGCATTATATCTATAAAAATAAAAAACCCTAACTTTTAAGTCAGGGTTTTTAGTAATAATTTCTCTCTATAAAACTATACACAAAGCCAAGCCTGACCTTTTATGAGATAAGGTTTGGTATCCTCATTAAAAACTAAAAAATGTGTAATTGTTGTCTTCATAGTTTATTAATATAAAAATTTTTTAATGAATTGTCAAGTCTTATTGATTTTTATTTTTTAAATTGACCTTGACGTTATCATAAAAAAATCACTTACCAATCTTCGTGTTCAAACATCGAGAACAAAAGTATTACTTTCGTGGTCAACGGTAACAGAATTAAATAATTCTGGTTTTGAAGTTCAAAGAAAATTTTTCCCTGTTTCCTCTCCTTATGAAGGAGGGTATGCAAGGAGTGGTAGTTGGAAAACCATTAGTACGGTAGAAGGGAATGGTACATCAACAACTCCTCATCATTATTCTTTTACAGAAAATATTACTAGTATTGGTACGTATCAATACCGCATCAAACAAACAGATAGAGACGGGCGTTTTTCTTTTAGCGAAAATTTAGAGGTAATAATTTCTGCACCACAAGAATTTTCCCTTTCGCAAAATTATCCAAATCCATTTAATCCATCAACCAAAATTAATTATCAATTACCAATGAACAATTTTATAACAATAAAAGTTTATAATTTACTCGGAGAAGAAATTGCTACATTGGTAGAACATAATCAAGAAGCGGGTTATCACCAAATAGAATTTAACGCATCACAACTTCCCAGTGGAATGTATTTTTATAGAATAGAAGCCGGAAAATTTGTTGATACAAAAAAGATGATGGTGGTGAAGTAGTTGAGTATGGAAGTAGTGAAGTAAATGAGATTTAAAAAATCTATTTTAAAAAATGGATTCCCGCTAACAACATGCGGGAATGACGTTATCAAGAGAGCGGATAAAAAATCCGCTCTTTGTATTTTTAAGGATTGCTTCGTCCCAATTCCGCTGTTGCGGAATGGAACTCGCAATGAAATACTCTTTATTATTCTTGCATTTCACTTGCGTTTTTTTTACACTGAAAAAATAAAATAATCCAAAAAACCTGTGAGGTCTTGAAGACCTCACAGGTTTGTACACACCTTATAACCAAATCTTTTTCTTTTATGCGATTTCCTCGAACAAGCGGAATACTTCTTCATCCAACATCTTTACCGGGACCTTTTGGCTCTGGAGATTTGGGACAATCTTCTTATCATTTTGTAGAATGGCTAAAAACTGCGGGACAATCTCTTTGGCAAATGCTTCCCTTGTGTCCAGCAGGAATGGGAAATTCCCCTTACATGGGACTTTCCGCTTTTGCCGGAAATCCTTTATTGATAGATTTACAAGATTTAGCAAATAAAGGTTGGGTTTCTCCTCATGAACTTTCTTCCTCTTCTCATTTTTATGCACATCGTGTAGATTTTCGACAAGTAAATTCTTTCCGAATGGAAAAACTTCGTCAAGCAGCAATAACATTTTTTTCTTCCCCCAAAAATAATCACCATACTCTTTATGAAGAATTTTGTGAAGCCAAAAAATCTTGGTTAGATGATTATGCTTTGTTCATGGCTCTTAACGAACATCACGGAAAAAAAGAATGGGTTACGTGGGATGAATCTTTAACAAAAAGAAAACCCGATGCACTGAAAAAAGCACAAAAAGAATTATCACAAGAAATTTCTTTTTGGAAATTTTTACAATGGTGTTTTTTCTTTCAATGGCATGCACTAAAAAAATATGCCAATGAACGCGGAGTTCATATTGTTGGAGATATTCCAATTTTTATTGCTCATCAAAGTGCCGATGTGTGGGCAAATCCGGAATTATTTTTTCTTGATGCAAATTTGCGTCCAACAGTTGTTGCAGGTGTTCCACCAGATTATTTTAGTGAAACAGGTCAGCGATGGGGAAATCCTTTATATCGTTGGGATGTAATGGAAGAAAAAAAATATTCGTGGTGGATTGAACGCATCAAAACTACGTTAGAATTGGTTGATGTTCTTCGCATAGACCATTTTCGCGGGTTTGCGGAATACTGGGAAATTCCTGCTTCGGAAAAAACTGCTGTTCATGGTAGATGGGTTGAAGGACCGAGACATAAATTATTTAATGCGATTAAAAAGAAATTAGGTGAACTTCCTATTATTGCGGAAGACCTTGGATTGATGACTTCTGATGTGATTGAATTGCGTGATGCTTTTAATTTTCCCGGAATGAAAATTTTGCAATTTGCTTTTTCTGATAATCCAAAAAATCTTTTCTTGCCACACAATTATGTGCAAAATACGGTTGCCTATACTGGAACTCATGATAATGATACAACTCAGGGCTGGTTTCATTCTGCAACGGAAAAAGAACGAGATTTTGCAAAACGATATTTCAGTTCTAACGGACATGAAATTCATTGGGATATGATTCACTCACTTTCACAATCTGTTGCTGATATTGTGATTTATCCTTTTCAAGATATTTTGGGCTTAGGTACGGATGCCCGAATGAACATTCCTGGAAAATCTGGGGGAAATTGGGAATGGAGATTTGTGTGGAAACAGGTTGAACAATGGCACGCATTGCGTTTGCGTGAATTGACGTTTATTGGAAATAGGTGTTTGTAATTTTCTATGGAATTTCTTGGAAAAACATACAATAACAAGGAAATTTTTTACTGTCATGTTAGAACTGAAAAAAATTGGTATGAACATTTACCACAAAATACCCATTCTTGGATTTTATTCACTATTGCAAATAAAGAAGATAAAGATTTATTAAAAGAATCTATAAAACACTTTACAAATAACATTAGTAATCCTTTGTTTATTTCTTGTTCTGGTGAACTTAATTTTGATGGTGAATTTCTTTTTGATAGGGCGTTTATTTCTAAAATAGAAAATGGATACGAGTATCCTTCTCATTCAACAACAATGGGATACTCAAACTTTAGTGAAGGTGTTGAATTCGTTATAAAACATGTCTTTGACGCTCAACTTGTTATTTGTTTAGACTTTACTGTAAAAGGAGTAAAAAGAAACTTAACTGAACTAACTCATGTAATTAATGATGATTGGGAATCTTCTGATAATGAATTTGAAGAACCGGAGTATGATTAAATTTTTATGAAATATTTTTTTTTCTTTACTATAACCATTTTTTTTGTTGGATGTTCTTCTCAACTTTCCACGCAAAAATATTTACCATCCCCAACAACATCTATAGAAAATTTTCAACAACAATGCGAAAAATATTTTAATGATTCTAATTTTGTGAACGCTCACTGGGGAGTTATTATTCAATCGCTCAAAACCGGAGAAATTATTTATCAACGTAATGCGGAAAAAAGTTTTATCCCTGCATCCAACATGAAACTTTTTACCACCGCTGCGGCTCTTACGACATTAGGTGAAGATTTTCATTATACAACTTCATTATATACAAATGGTACAATAAAAAATGGCACTTTAAACGGAGATATTTTTTTGAAGGGAAGTGGAGACCCAACTATTTCTGAACGCTGGCAAAAAACTCCAACAGCAATTTTTGAACAGTGGGCAGAAAGTTTATCAGTAAAAGGAATTCGCGAAATTCGTGGTAATCTTATCGGTGATGATAATTGTTTTGATGACGATTCGTACGGATATGGTTGGCAAGCAAAAGATGAAACCTATTCTTACGCTGCTCAATTTAGCGGACTTTCTTTTAATGAAAATTGTGTTACACTTACGATAAGTTCCGGAAATGCTGTTGGACTTTCCCCAAAAATTTCTCTTTCGCCATCCACAAAATATTTTCTTATCATTAACGAAGCCACAACAACGAATGCTCCTTATTCTATTGCTATTGAAAGAAAAAGTGGAACGAACACAATTTATATTCGTGGAAATTTTCCTTTTAATTCTTCACCAAAAAAAGAAATTATTTCTGTAGAGAATCCCACATTATATACAATGATGGTGTTCAAAGAAGTATTAGAACAAAAAGGAATTATTGTAAAGGGTGGGGTAAAAGATATCGATAATAATTATCCTGTTGTTATTTTTCAAGATTATACAAAAATGCAGTTGTTGATTTCTTATGTTTCACCATCATTAAAAGAAATTTGTGCTGTTACCAATAAAGAAAGTCAGAATTTTTTTGCAGAACAATTATTTCGCACCATCGGTTCGGTCTATCATCAACAAGGAACAATGACAAATTCCCATGCTGTTATTTTTCCACTGGTATCAAAATGGGGAATTGATACTACGCGTACACAAATTGTTGATGGTTCTGGACTTTCTCGTTTAAATCTTATCTCACCAAAAGATATTATAGCATTATTAACAGGAATGTATAAAGAAAAAAGTTTTTCTGCTTTTTATGAATCTCTTCCCATTGCCGGAGTTGATGGTACCTTAAAAGAACGAATGATAAATACCAAAGCAGAAAACAATGTTCGTGCAAAAACCGGATGGGTGAGTTATGTTCGCTCGCTTTCTGGGTATGCAACCAGTGCAGATAATGAAATGTTTGCATTTGCTATGGTTGCCAATAATTATACTGTTCATCGAGTTGCAGCAGAAAAAATTCAAGACAATGTTTGTGTGTTGTTAGCAAATTTTTCGAGAAATGGAAAAACATTGGTAAAGAAATAATTTCTTTCACAAACAAAAATTTTTTATTTTGTACAATCGTATCAAGACTTGTCAAGTTTTAGAAACTTGACAAGTCTTTTTATTAGTACCTAAAAATATTCACTCACTTTTTTATAAAAAAATAAATGCAACAAAACGAATACCACGAAGAACTCAATTCACTCATGCTTCGCAGACGCGAAGAACTTGAACAATTACGTGCACTTGGCGTAGAACCATATCCACACGAATTTGAAGTAACAACAAATTCAAAAGAAGTGTTAGAATCTTTTAAAGACGAAAATGGAAATGGAGAAGAACAAAAAAATGTTTCCATCGCCGGAAGAATTATGTCCATACGCAAAATGGGAAAAGCAACATTTTGTCATATTCAAGACATGTACGGAAAAATTCAAGTGTATTTGAAAAAAGATGAGTTAGAAAAAACGTACGAGATGTTTCATCTTTTAGATATTGGGGATATTATCGGTGTGAAAGGATTTATTTTCAGAACAAAAATGGGAGAAATTTCCATCCATGCAAAAGAAATTACGCTTCTCACAAAATCACTTCGTCCATTACCAATTGTAAAAGAAAAAATTGATGAACAAGGAAACAAAACTGTGTTTGACCCTTTTTCTGATAAAGAACTTCGTTACCGTCAACGCTATGTTGATTTAGTGGTAAATTCAAACGTGCGAGAAGTTTTTCTCAAACGTTCACGCATTATCCAAACAATGCGAAAATTTTTGGATGAAAAAAATTATCTGGAAGTAGAAACGCCAGCGTTACAACCACTCTATGGTGGAGCAAGTGCACGTCCATTTGTTACCCATCACAATGCACTGGATATTCCATTGTATCTTCGCATTGCTGATGAATTGTATCTTAAGCGTTTAATTGTTGGTGGGTTTGATGGTGTGTACGAAATTTCTAAAGATTTTCGTAATGAAGGAATGGATAGAACACACAATCCTGAATTTACGATGATGGAATTGTATGTTGCGTACAAAGAGTATACATGGATGATGGAGTTGGTAGAAACGATGATGCACGCTATTGTTATTGCACTCCATGGAAAATCAATAATTCAAGTGGGAGAACATTCTTTAGATTTTACTCCACCGTGGAAACGCCTCACAATGTTTGAGGCAATTCAACAATATACTGGACATAATTTACGTGGAAAAAATGAAAGTGAACTCCGCACCATTGCAAAAGAATTGCAAATTTCGTTAGACCCAAAAATTGGTGTGGGGAAAATTATTGATGAGATTTTCAGCATAAAAGTTCAACCACATCTTATTCAACCAACATTTATTATGGATTATCCTGTAGAACTTTCTCCACTTGCAAAAAAGCATCGTACCGAAAAAGGATTGGTTGAACGTTTTGAAGGATTCATCAATGCACAAGAAATTTGTAACTCATTTTCGGAATTGAATGACCCTTTAGACCAACGTGCTCGTTTTGAAGAACAGGTGAAATTAAAAGAACGTGGTGATGATGAAGCACAAACGTTGGATGAAGATTTTTTACGCGCGTTGGAATATGGAATGCCTCCAACTGCCGGACTTGGTATTGGTGTTGACCGTTTGACGATGCTTTTAACAAATCAAGAATCAATTCGTGACGTCATATTTTTTCCGCAAATGAAACCGGAAAGGTAGAAAACTTTTTCTGCAAAATAAAAACCCTGCCAGAGTTTAAACTTTGACAGGGTTATTTGTTTATTAACTACTGTGCTGCTCCACCAAAACTTTTTTTTCTTCTGCATGAAGTGATTTTAATTTTATAGAATAATAAATACTAAAAATTCCCAGAGCAAGAAAAGCAAATGCCGTCCAAAAAACTAGAGATAATCCTGCAAATAATGGATTCCACAGAAGAATAAAAGAAAAAATAGTTCCTGCTAATCCAATCACCAAAAGATTTCCCCAATCTAACACTCCATGATTTTTTAGTTCAATAGAGGCACCTATTGCTGCGATGGAACGAAACAATACAACAAATCCAACATAAAAGGGAAGGACTGTCATAGAAATTTCTGGATTGGATAACATTAACACTCCAACCAAAAGATTAATAACACCAAAGGTTAAAGTCCAACCCCAATTATTTAATTCTCTTTTATTTGAAACCGCAAAAATAATTTCAAAAATTCCACTGAATAAAAATGACAAACTAAAAATTAGTGTTAGGGTAAGATATGCTTGTAATGGTGTTGCAAAAACCCAAACACCTATACCAACAAAAATTAGTCCGACAAGGAGTGGAATGTACCAATACTTCACGGAAGTTTTTTCGTGTTTAAAAAATTGTTTTTTCATATAAATTCTCTCTTTCTGTAATTTCATGATTATTTATCAGATAAAGAGAGAGCGAATAGCGTGCCAAAATAATTGTGTGTGTTTCGCACAAATCAACAATGCTTTTCCTATCTATAAGAAAAAAATTATTAGAAATAAAAATTGTTAGGATTGCTTCGTTCCGCCAAATCCCGCTTTGGCGGGACAAGTCAGAACTCGCAATGACAGTTATTGACACTTGAAGCAATCTTAACAAAAAAAAATTCCCGATGAAGAATTATTCACCGGGAATTTTTATTTACTCATTTACTGATGTATTACAACAATCGTATTTTTAAGCCAACTCTTACATCAATAGTATTAATTGCACGATTGTTATCCTTAGTATCTTTAGGATTTTTTGCATCTTGCAAATAATAGGTGTCTTTTAAGACGTTATTTTCTTGATATTTTTTTCCAAGAAGATTTGCAAAATGATATTTCCCTTCTATTTCAAAAGAAACGGGGGAGTTTGGTAATTCTATTTCCACACCACCACCTAAAGCCAGTCCACCGCGAACTGCTTTTTCTGTTTTATATTTTTTTGCAAATGGGTCAACAACCGTCTTTCCCTCTAATGAAAGAAAATTTAGTGTTGCATCAACTCCAAGATATGGTTTTATCAGAGAGTTGGTTGAAAAAACATATTCAACTCCAACACCTACAGTGGTGATACCTAATTTTCTATCAACCCGTACTAAAGTATCCTTACTATTAAATATGGATGTAAGAGATGTATCATTAGAAAGAGAGGTGTAATTTCCTAATGCTACTAATCGTACTTCTGGTGTTTCGGCAAAACCAAGTTTAAGTTTTGCACCGAGAACATAACCATTTTTTTCAAATGGATATTTATCGGATGTACCAAATACTTTTCCTGTAAGTCCAGATTGTGGAATAGCAAGCCCGCCACCAAAAACTACTGATAAAGAAACGGGTTCTTTTTTCTGTGCTTTAACATTTTGTGAAATTACTGTGAGCATGAACAGTGCTACAAGAGCAACATATTTTGAGGTACGCATAAAAAAACTCCTTCTGTAAATTGTTTATGATTATTTTTATGAAGAGATTTTTTCTCTTCATAATGTTATACGGATAACATTGGTGTTACCCTACGTCATAAAAGAAGCAGTCTTTGTGCCAAAAAATTATTGTGAAAAATGCGTGTTATGAGATGAAATCGAAAAGTTTTTCTTATGAAGAAGAAAATTTTTCTAAAAAATAAGAAAGGAGGTTTTACTGAAGTACCTTAAGAAAAGTTTTTATGAGTATCTTTTTGATTTTCTGCAAAATAAATAACCCTGCCAAAATTTAAAATTCTTGCAGGGTTTCTCATCTATTACATTGCTTACATACTCAACTACTCAATCATTTCACCAACATAATTTTTTGCGTAGATGTATATTGTCCAGCTTGCACTTGAACAAAATACGCTCCGCTAGATGCTGATGAACCATTAAATTCAAACGCATAATATCCTGCAGATTTTTGTTCATTATTGGATAATGTTGTTACCAGTCTTCCGCTTACATCATAAACTCCAACATTTAGTTTTGCTTCTTTTGGTAATGAAACTTTTATTGTTGTAGTAGGATTAAATGGATTTGGATAGGATGATACTCCAAATTCTTTTGGTACTGATTTATTACTTTCATCTTCTTTTTTCAATTCATTGACTTTTATCGTATCTGGATTGTTAGTTTTTGTATCATCCAATGTAACACCAAGTTTTTGTAGTGCTATTGTTAATTGCTCAATGATTTTTTGTTGTTGTTCAATTTTTGTTTCTTGTTCTTGTACGGCTTTAACTAATGGTACCACAAATTGTCCGTATGCTATACTGTAATTATCCGTGGAGTTTTGAGGTGCATTGACTCCATCAAAAGTATAACCGATTTCTTTTGCTGTTTGTTCTACTTCTTGAGCAACAAAACCGGTTTGGGTTTTTGTTGATGCTCTATTGTAATCTTCTTCACTTTGCATTCGTTTTCGCTTAATGCTATCAGGCATATTTTGCATGATGTGTTCATCTAATTTTCTGGTGTTGATTGTATAGGTAACGGGACGGAGTTTGGTAATAAAGTTTAAGCCGGGGACATCTTCTTTGATATTTTCTTTAAATCTACCATCACTGAGATTACTCCAATTTGCAAAGCCACCGATAACCATACCAGCTATACTATTTCCAATAACTACTTTATTATTAGCATTAACTGTTGCACCATGCCCAATTGCTGTAGCATTGGTTAAATTGCCAGTACCAACATCAGCATACATACCCACAGCAGTATTTTCATTCCCTGTGGTGTTAAAACTAAGCGCAGAAAGACCAATAGCGGTATTACCATCTCCTGTATTATTGTATAATGCACCTTTTCCATTAGCAGTATTATAATACCCTGTGGTGTTTTTATATAGCGCCTCTTCACCAATAGCTGTATTTGAACCTGCAGTAGTATTTGAATATAGTGCCTTATACCCAACCGCCGTATTAATACCTCCATTGTTGTAACGAAGTGCCCAAAAACCAATTGCTGTATTACCAAATCCTGTAGTGTTGGAGAGAAGTGCTTCATGACCAAAAGCAGTATTATTACTTCCAGTAGTGTTTGCATACAGCGCCTGATAACCAACCGCCGTATTAATAATTCCATTAGTATTGGAATACAGTGCTTGATAACCATTCGCCGTATTATAATATCCCGCGAAGTTGGAATTACCTGACCGGTAGCCATAAAAAGTATTACCTGTATTACTATTGGTTTCTATTCTCCCCGCTTTTTCATTATTTACTCGGATATTAAATGGTACATTATCTGTTGTACCGATAAAGTTGGTACCATCTACTGTGCCTGCATTGCCACTTAATGACCACCCACTTCCTCCACCAGATACTGGTTGCCAACTTGCTACACCTGTAGCATCAGAAGTAAGAACTTTGCCTGCTGCTGGTGAACCACCTGTAATTTGTAAACCACCTGTTACTACGGTAGCAGTAGTACCTGTACCAGCAAAAACTTTTGTTACATTTACGTCTCCTAATTGTATAGTGTTACTGGAGTTAACTATTGCACCACTTCCTATAGCCGTTGCATTAGTTAAATTGCTTGTACTTACATTGGCATTATTGCCCAAAGCTGTATTATTATTTCCTGTAATATTAGAAGAAAGTGTACCTTTCCCAATAGCAGTATTATAACCCCCTGTGGTATTTCCCGAAAGTGCCGAATGTCCATACGCAATATTATTACTTCCGGTATTTATATTAAGCGATTGTGTCCCAGTGGCAATATTATAATTTCCTACATCATTAAAGGAAAGTGCATCTACTCCAATAGCAATATTATTACCACCAGTGGTATTTTTATAAAGTGCCTGACGACCTATGGCAGTATTAGCACTTCCAGTAGTATTACTATAAAGTGCCCAAAAACCATTTGCTGTGTTTTGAATTCCAGTGGTGTTGGACCATAATGTTTGATACCCAGTAGCAGTATTATAGTTACCAGTATTATTAGCTGGTGTTATTGAACCACGTAATGCCTCGTAACCTACCGCTACGTTGTAATTGGTAAAGGCTGTTGACTGGTCGTTGGCATAAAGCATGGCATTGGCACCAACGGCTGTTCCATTGGAGCCGGCTTTGTTGAAATGCAGTGCTTGGTAACCATTGGCGGTATTCTGTTGTCCTGTCGTGTTATAATATAGTGCAGCGTAACCATTGGCCATATTATAACTTCCAGTGGTGTTCGAATACAGTGCTCCATAACCATTGGCCATATTGGCCAATCCTGTAGTGTTGTAATACAGTGCATAATAACCATTAGCCATATTACGTATTCCTGTGCTGGTAAAGTTACCGGCATAGTAACCATAAAATGTGTTTTGCAATACACGGTCTATTCTTCCTGCTTTTTGGTTATTGACACGAATGTTAAATGGTACATCATCGGTAGTACCAATAAAGTTTGTTCCATCCACAGTACCTGCGTTACCGTTTAATCCCCACTGAGCGTTAGTGGTGGTAATAATAACAAATAATATTACTATTATTTTTTTAAATTTTATCATGATAAAGTCTCCTAAAAAATGTTTGTGAATAATTATTATTTTATTTTTTACAACTATTCTCATCTCATCATTACAGAGGTGGATAACGTATCTTTATATTATTGTGCAGCATCATAATACATCCTTTCTTTATATTTTTTATACTCCTCTTATAGAAGACATGATGTAAAACAGCAAAACGTTACATCAATACAAAAAAATATTGGAAAGAAAATATTTGTGCTAAAAAGTTATTTTTGTATTTTGTGGCAGGGAGGAGTTCGATATGTTTTTCAAAAAAAGATTAACTATGAATTCTTCCGTTCACATAGAAGAAAATTTTTCCGGCTTTGTTATACAATTGCGAAAGAATGACCGCGAAGCGTGGAAAGCATTAGATTTTGTTTTGCAGCGAGTACTGAAAAATTGGCTTCGTAGAAAAGTGGGGAATAACATTCTTATTGAAGAGATTTATCAAATATCATTGACAAAGTTTCTTGTGTTATTAGAAACAAGCGAATTTGAAAATTTTCATAAACTGAAATCTTTCATCTTTTCTATTGCAGAGAAAACGATGAAGGAGGTTCTACGAAATAATACACGAGAAGAAAGACTTCACGAAGATAAAGAAGATGTAAAAAATATCTACGCTTTTATAGAAGAAAAAGATGTTGCAGCACTTATAGAAAATCATCTGAATAGCCAAGAAAAAAAAATTCTTGTTGAATACTTTCATCATGGCAATCCATTGAAAAACATTGCAGCACAATTGAATATTACAGAGGAAAATTGCCGTGTTATAAAACACAGAGCATTAAAAAAATTAAAATCTTTTCTGTAATTTTTTTTTTACGGTATTATGAAACATACAGAGATTAGAGAAAAAGAATTACTTGAACAATATCTTCTTCAGCGGTTAGATGAGCACACTGCAACAGAGGTTGAGGAGCATTTGCTTTTGTGCAGCGAATGTAGAAAAGAATTTGCTGCTATGGAAAAAATTATCAATGCTCTTCACTCTACAGCGAAAGAAAAAGAAAAACCTGTTTTTTCTCCACCAAACCAATTTTCTTTTCGACCATATTTCACTCAATTTAGTGTTGCAGCAGCAGTATTATTAGTTGCTCTGTTTATAACTATTATAACATTAGTCACTATTGGAGAGAAAAAAATTGAAGAAACAAATGTAGTACCTCATCAGAAAAAAGATTCTCTTATTGAAAAACCCTCAAACACACTTTTGGCAGAAAATTATACTCCTAATCCCATTCTTGAAGAATACATCAACTCACCCACGCGTTCCGATGTACAAATTACGATACACACAATCAGCACAAAGAAAGAGGATAAAAAAGTTATACTACATTTTTCGGGTAGTATAAAGGGAATGAAAAAAGAAGAACAACTTATTGTTACACTGTTTGGAAATCGTAAAGAAGAATACGAAGAGAATAAAGTGATATTTTCTGCACCCATTTTTCTTAAAAAGAAAAAAGATTTATATTCTTTCACTATAGAGAAATCTGTAACAAGAAAAGAGGGGTTGTATTATTTTATTATAGAAAAAAAATATAATGATGACCCATTATATGTAGGGAAATTTTTCGTGCGATGATGCACAGTGTAAAATTTGTGAGGTTTCTCGATTTACAAGATTTGACAAATCTAAAAAACTGCAACGACACTTTTTTCTTACCTTCCCACAAGTACAAAAGAACTCCAATATAATGGTAGTGCAGTTTCTTCTTTTGCCAACATAAATAATTTTGCTTTCCGCAAAGATTCCGAATACGATTTTCCTTTTTTTACATTTTTGTAAAACTTTATCATCAACTGACCCGTTTGTTTATCATTCACTTTCCAAAGAGAAAAAAGAACATTTCTTGCTCCTGCATACAAAAATCCTCTACCCAACGTAAGCATTCCTTCACCCTTCACCTCTTTACCGATACCGCTTTCACAACTGCTTAATGTTACAAGGGATGTTGGTAAAGCAAGATTATAAATTTCCCCTGCATACAAAATACCATCTTCCGTTGAAGTAGAATCTTTGGGCGGAGAAAAAACTATTCCGGAAAGTTGAGGAGAAGTGCTGTTAGAAAAACTGTGTGTTGCAAGATGAAGGTATGTTCCTGTATAATTATTGGCAATACGTTTAAATTTTTCCTCAGATGCCTCATGACGAAAATACATTTTTGCGTTGTGCGAAAATAGTTTTTCTATAGAGCGAAGTTCTGTTTCTGTTTCTGGTAGTGCTTTAAATTTACCCCGTTCTGCTGCACGCAATGTCGTATCGGCAAAAGCAAACCGATAGTTTTCAGCATAATTATTAGTTAGTTTTTCATCAAAAACAGGAGCAAAACCAACAAATTTGGTTTCTTTTTTTGTGGGAATGTATTTTTGTTGTGCTTCTCCGCTCCACAGTATTGCTGAATAATGATAGGATATTTCGAAATCTTTTATGAGATATTTCAAAGAAGAAAAGTTTTTTGTATTGGCAGACTTTTCTCGCAACAACATTTCAAATGGAATGTACCGCAAGATTCCATCGGGAATAATAACAAGTACACGTTTGTTACGCAATAATTTTTCTACCGGCTGTATAATATGATTGTATAACGAGTGATTGAGTTGAACAAATTTCTGAAAATTGTTTTTTTGAACGATATTTATTTTTTGAACACGTTCGTATAATTCTTTTGCGTGGTGATGAAAGGTAGTATCTATAGTGGTGGTTACAATATCAAAAGTATCTTTGGTGATTGCAAAAATATGCAGAACACTATCTCCAACAAAATAGTGAAGCATTACCGTAGAACTATCTAAGTGTTGTTGAATATTTTTAACTGTTGCTGTTTTAGTTTGATATTTCAGTTCATAATACTGAGGATATTGTTTTTCCAGTTGTTCTAACAGTTCTTGATACTGCACACTCAACGCAAAGCGTGTATCTTCCAACTCTTTTGCCCTTGCACTATCTTGAGCGGTGTTTTTTGAGAAAATTTTTTCGATTTGTGTATCGTGAAAAGTAAGTTCTCTTTTGAGCATTTTCTCTTTTTCCAATACACTATCCGGAATATTAGAAAACTTTTTTGCGTGTGTTTCTAAAAGTGATTGGAGTAATACTGCAGATTTGTTTTTTTCTGCAAAGAAAAACGCCTGCTCTTTATAGTATGGATTGTGTGTGATATTCTCTAATTGTAATGCTACATCAATTGCATTTCCATATAAATTTGAAGTTTCATTCCCAAAAAATAATTGAGACGTTTCTTTTTTATAACTCAGTCGTATTTTATCTGCTAACTCCGATGCAAGTTGATAGGTAGAAAGAGATAGCGACAAGTCATTGATATTTTTAGAGTGTTGATTGTACGTTCTCTCAAGAATATTCGCTTTGCGTTTGAGAGACCTTAATAAATCGACTTCTGAGAGAATATTATTAAGTGATGGATTGGTTTGATAATTGGAATCTTGAAAAAAGGGAGATACAGAAAGAATCGCTTTTTGAATAAAATTAAGTGCTAAAACATATTTTTGTTGTACAGAATAAATGGAAGAAATCATCCTATAGGTTATGGCTATATCTTTATCATAAAACTCATTCTTTTTATTTTTTATTAATAAAGATTTATTAAAAAATGTAAGTGCTTTTTCATATTCTTTTTTAGTTGTGTATAATTCACCCAAATTATGGTACGTTCTAGAAATTGTAAGATAACGGTCATCCGAATTTTTAAGTCCAATATCTAACGCCTTCATAAAGTATTCTTCTGCTCTATTATACTCATCTTTATCTCTGTAAATTGTAGCTATATTTAAATATGTTAGAGCAATCATAGGATGTTCTTCATCGTACACTTTACGATATATTTTTAGAGCTTTTGTAAAATGCTCTAATGCTTCATCATAATCATTATTATCAGAAGAAGCGTTACCAAGATTAACATAGCCAAGAGCGATACTAGGGTGATACTCATCAAAAATTTTCAATTTTATTCCTAAAGATTTCTCATAATATTCTTTTGCTCTTTTATAATCTTCTTTAAAAGAATAGACAACACCAATGTTATTATAAGTATTAGTAACCCGAGAATGAATTTCACCAAATGTTTTAATATCTATCTCTAAGGATTTTTTATAATAGTCCAGTGCTTGTTCATAATCACCTTTTTCTTTATACAATATACCTAAATTATTATAGATAGATGGTAGATATTCTTCTGGTTTTGGTGCGGATATACCTATTTTAAGGGCTTTTTTCTGATATTCCATGGCTTTGTCAATTTTTCCCAAACCCCATTGGGCATTACCCATATTTGAATAACATATAGCAACTTCAACACTATATTCACCGAGTTTTTCTTTTGCTATGTTTAATGCTTTTTCTGAATATACCATTGCATTTTCATATTTTTGTTGTGATTTAAAATTTACACCAATGCTATTACAACAACGTACATAGTATGCCCAACCAGTACGCAAACTGTAGTGTTCAGCAATATTCTTGTAAATATCACCTGCCATTGTATAATAGTATGATGAACTATCGTACAATGCCTTCTTGTTATATTGTCCTCCAAGTGCAAAATACTGATTTGCTATAGTTGTATCTGCTACAGTATAATGAGAAGTCGTTGCAAGTGAATCTTTATTTTGTCCATACAACGAACAAAAAAGAAGAATACTTAATAGATACAGACATTTTTTGTGTGTGAACATTTTCTTTCCTTCCTATGTTTTAAACTTCTTCCAAAAATAAAAAGGAGCATGTTACTCTTAAATGTAACAATGCTCCTTTAAAAAAATTATCTAAAGTTTTTTTACTGAAGTGCGGTAAGTTCTTTTTGAAAAGTTTCTTTTGTTTGTAAACCAATCATTTTTTTAACAATAGTTTCGTTTTTATCAACAAAAAAAGTAGTTGGTAATGCACGCACACCACCAAATGCTTTTTCTAATTCGCCATTATCAATTATTATGGGATAATTAATTTTGTATTCATCGGAAAATTGTGCAACATCTTTTAAAATATCAGTTCCTTTATCGGTAGAAATTCCAATGATTTTTAGATTAGTGTTTTTTAATTCTTCGTTAAGAGAAATTAAGTCTGGTAATTCTTTTCTACATGGCGGACACCATGTTGCCCAAAAATTCACTAACACTGCACTACCTTTAGAAAATTCTGCAAAAGAAATTTCTTTTCCATTTTCATCTTTCCAAAAAAAATTGGGAACTCTATTTTCTGCGGATTGTTCTACTTTTGATACTAAAGAAACATTTTTTATTGCTGTTGATAAAGTTTGTTGCGATGATGGTTGAGATTGTTGTTTTGGTGTACATCCAATAAAAAAATACATTGCTATAATGATACTTAATACTTTTATCATGTTAAAATCCCTCCATCATTTTTACTTGTAATTCTTGAATTCGTTTTTGATATTTTTCTGCGTTTGCTGCATCAGAAATTGAAAGAAGTTCGTACGCTTGTATTGCTGCATTATATTCACCTTGAGAAGCGTAAATTTCTGCAAGTGTTGGTGTAATAATATTTGAATTTGAAGATTCTTCTTGTACTAAAGAATCATGAGAAGAATTTTCTTGTGGTTTAATACGTTCAACGTTTTGTAGGCGTTCTGCAATAGTACCAATTTCATCATTTTGAATTTTTTGTGATGGTGTAGAAAGATATTCCTCAAAAGAAATTGTTTCTGTATTTTGCAAAAGATTCATTTGTTGTGCAACATATTCTTCTAATGTTGGGAATTTCTGTTCTGATTGTTCTTGTTGTGGTAATTTTTCTTTACTTTCATCCACAAAAATTTCTGGTTCTTCGGAAATCGTTATTTTTTCTGTTTCTTTTTCAACAACTTGTTCTATTACTGAATCTGTAAATGATGTAATTATTCCTTCAATATTTTCTGCTGCTTCACCATCTTCTTTACGTGGAACATTTGCTAACAATTTTCTTGCAAACTTATTAAACGGTGTTAAATGTATTGCTTGTTGAAATGCAACCCTTGCTTTGGAATATTGTCTGTTTAATAAATATGCTTTCCCCAACACAATAAATCCTGAAGAATAATTTTGATAGAGTTGTGTTCCGTTTTCGCACAATGTAATTGCCTCTTCTATCTTTTTTTGAGAAAGATACATATCGGCAACTCTTGCAAAAATTGGAGAATTTGGGTTTTCGGTAATATGTTGAGTAAGAAAATCTATTTCGGAAGTTTGCATAATACAATTTAATAATGGACGAAAGCCAGTTCCGATACATCAAAACTGGCTTTCTTAAAATAACAATCACAATAATACAAAACAACTCTTACACGCTTTTTCTTGCAATCCTCACTTGTTGTAAAGAAAGAAAAGAAACAAATCCAAATCCAAAACAAAATAATAATTGAAATGGGACTGCAGCGAATTCCATAAAATAGAGTGAAGAAATAACTCCAAACAAACAATAGAATGTAAGGAAAATTTCTACCATCACAACCCAATGAAGTTTTTGGCGTGCATATTTTTTATTTTTCCATGAATCGTTTTTATCTTGAATTTTATATTTTGGCGTTCGTACAAATTCACTTTTTCTATTAAACAATCCCTCCAAGACCGCTCTACTATTATTAATGGCAAAACCCATACTACCAGCCATAAAAAGCGGGAACAACATAATGCGTTTTTGCCAATCATCATAAATATCTTTTTGAGAATACAAATAAAAAAGAAATGAACCGATAAACGCAAAAATAAAAATAGACATTATATCAAAATATGTTGAATACATTCCGCTGTGTTTGATAAATATTAATGGAACATTTAATACACCGGCAACAATTATAAACGGAAATACAATATTATTAGTAAGATGAAACGTTGAGTGTATTTTTTTCTTAAATGGCAATGAAGATTTCCAAACGCTTGGTAATGTTTTTCGTGCAGTTTCAATCGCACCTTTTGTCCAACGAAATTGTTGAGATTTTAATGCGGTGATTTCCGCTGGAAGTTCTGCGGGAGAAGTTACATTTTTCAAAAATTTAAATTTCCATCCGCGAAGTTGAGCCCGATAACTTAAATCTAAATCTTCCGTCAAAGTATCGGATTGCCAATTTCCTGCATCAATGATACAAGATTTTCTCCATACGCCACCCGTACCATTAAAGTTGATAAAATATCCTGCTTTGTTACGAATATCTTGCTCAATCACAAAATGTCCATCCAACGCCATTGCTTGTGTTTTTGTAAGAAAAGAATATTCTGCATTGAGATGTTCCCAACGAGTTTGCACCATTCCAACAGAATTATCTACATAAAAATGTGGAAGTGTTTTAAGAAGAAATTCTTTTTTCGGAACAAAATCTGCATCAAAAATAGCAATAAATTCTCCACGCGCAGTTTGCAATCCTTCTTTCAATGCACCGGCTTTAAAACCTTGTCGCGAACCACGGCGAACATGATGAATGGTATATCCTTCTTCTTGTTTTTTCTTGACGATTTCTGCTATCACATCAACCGTTTCATCGGTGGAATCATCCAATACCTGAATTTCCAGTTTTTCTTTTGGATATTCTACTTCACACGAAGCGGTGATTAATCGTTCTACAACATACAATTCGTTGAATACTGGTAATTGAATTGTTACTTGTGGATATTCTTGCAGCGGTGGGAGAGTTGTTTCTTTTTCTTTTCGATGTTTGAAGTAATGATAAATCATTACAAAGCCGTGTGAACCAAAAACAAAAAGTATTGATAAAGAAATAAAATATACTATTAAAATAACCTCGCTTGTTGTCATAATGATAAAAAAATATACTCCTCTTTAGTGTTGATTGTTTTTATGAAGATTGAAATATAAGAATTTTTTTGATAATAATAAAAGTATGCAGAACACAAATTAGTTAAGATTGCTACCAATTGGAGATGGTTTCTGTAAAAATATCTTCTGTAATTTTTTTGATTGCTCGCGTTATTCCATCATTTCGTGTTTCAGAATTTTGTTCATAATCTCCCCATTGAGAAAAATCTCTTTCCCAAACTTTTTTTTGCAACACAAAATCTGTATAAATAACACGAACATTGACCGTCACTCTTTGAGAAGTTACTTGTTCTCCCGGAGAAACAACGGATGGATTAACATTCACAGAAACTATTGAACACTCCAACATAGCATTTGCTGTAGTTTTATCTTCTATTTCTAAATTGCTTTCTTTTATAAAAAGATTGATAAGTTCAGATGTCATATCTTCTCTTACCGAAGGTTCTCCAAACCCACTTTGGTCTTTAAATAATGGAACTGCTATACTTTTTATGTGTGATGGTAATGATGAACCTTGAAACGAGTAGCATCCGATAAAAAGTGTAGAGAAAAAAATAATTATGATTGTACCAATTCCTATAACTTTTCTAAAGTCCATATTCTTTAATTTTTCTATATAATGTTCGTTCACTAATTTTTAATGTGTCTGCAACTGCTCTCCGATTCCCTTCAAATTTTTTGAGTGCATCAATTATCATTTTCCGCTCCATTTCTTCTAAAGGAATGAGTTCAACTTCTTTTTCTTTATTATTTTCTTGTGGGATGTTTTCATTTTTTTCTATTACATCCTCAATAGTAGAATGATGGATTGCTTTCCGAAGAAGGTTTTTTATTTCTACTAAATCTGTTTTCATTTCTATTAATGCACGATAGAGAAGGCGACGTTCATCCATTTCATTTTTTGGCTCGTTTTCTCTTGGCAACATCATTGGAAGCGGGCGATGTTCTTCGGAAAAATGAAATCTACGTAAATATCTTTTTATTGTTTCTCCATCAATTCTTTTTCCTGCTTCTACAATAAGCATACTTTCTACAAGATTTCGTAATTCGCGGATGTTTCCTTGCCAGTAATGATTTTTTAAAATTTCCATCGCATCATCATCAATTCCTAAAAAGGTAATTTTATTTTTTTCTGCACTCTCTTTTGCAAAATGATGAAATAAAATAGGTACATCTTCTCGCCGTTCACGCAATGGAGGTAAAACTATATTGACTGAACGAAGACGATAAAATAAATCTTGTCGGAAACGCTTATGGTGAACTTCTTCATCTAAATTTCTGTTGGTAGCAGCAATAATTCTTACATCAACTTTTCTTGTAACAGATGAACCTACTCGCATAAATTCACCGCTTTCCAACACACGCAAAAATTTTACTTGTGTTGCCAGTGGAAGTTCACCAATTTCATCTAAAAAAATTGTTCCACCATCAGCGAGTTCGAAATACCCTTTGCGAAATTCTCCTGCTCCGGTGAATGCACCTTTTTCATGTCCAAACAATTCGCTTTCAATAATTCCTTCAGGAATTGCACCACAATTAACCGTGAGCATTGGTTGTGTGGCTCTCTTACTCGCTTTATGAATTGCCTTTGCAATAACTTCTTTTCCGGTTCCGCTTTCCCCAGTGATAAGAATGGTAAGTTCGGTGGGTGCTACTTGTTGTAGTACTTGAAGAATTTCTTGTATTGCAGTTGATGTTCCTAAAATTCCATACTTCTGCTGAATTTCTTGTGCGTTCATTATTCCCTGTATTCTGCAACCCTGCCAGAGTTTTAAACTCTGGCAGGGTTTTTATTTTTACCGAGAAACGATAATTGATTCTATGTTATGTTTAGATTTTAAATCCGCAATAACATTGCGTGTTTCTTGTTCTGTCATAAAGCCCTCTATGGAAACTACATATAATGTTTTTCCATTGCTTTGCTTTGTTGTGATGATTGCTTGCTGACCAATATTTTCTAATGTGTTGATTTGCTTTTTCGCTGTTTCTTCTAAAGAATATGCACCGATTTGAATTGCATATTTTCCTTTTTTTACTTCAACATTCTTTTTTGGTGTGGTTGGTGTTTCAACTGTTTCTTTTTTTGGTGTTGGAATTGGTTGTACATCTTCTCCGGAAACAAAAATGGATGTTGGATATTGTTTTTTTAATTGCTCCATTTTTTGGTCTGCAGTTTTATAGAGTCCGATAGAATAATAATATTGATATTGTTTATAGAGTGCATCATCAGCCCAAATGCTTTCGGAATAATTTTCTACAATTTTTTGAAAAAGAATGACTGCTTTTGCTCCATCGGAAGTGAGAATTGCTTCTACATATAACAATCCAGCATCATTTGGATTTTGTTTTTGCAGTGTTGGTAATTCTGTGCGAACTCTTTCTGCTTGTCCGTTATAAATTAAATCTAATTTTTGACGTATTTCTTTTTCTGAAAGTTGTGCGTACGAAAGTGATGTTACAAAAATAATTGTGAGTAGTGTTTTCATAATATTTTTTTATTTAAGATTATTAAGCCGTTGTATTTCTTTTTTGATATCGTTAATTACTTTTTTATTTGCTATTTCTCCATCTAAACTTAATACGATAAAAACGTTGCCTTTAAATTCATCAGTAAAATTTCTAAAACTATGTTGCATGCGTTCTGATGGTTTATAATTTCCAAAATTTGCTTGGGCTGTTATTGGCTTTATTTGAATACCAAAAGCAATTCCGTCTTTCACTATGCCTAAATAATCAATATCACCCGCGTGGTCTAATTCGGCAGAACTTTCTTCAAATTTTATTGTTGGAAATTCTTTTGCTAATCCATCATTCACAACTGATTTCTCTCGTATATATCCATCATACGTTCTATTAATTGTTAAGTTGTAAATATAATCGTAGCAATCTTGTTTCGTTAATTTTTTAAATGCTTCTTGCCATTCAGGAATAACAACTTCAGTTATTTTTTCGTAGAGACGTTCACCTAGTTCTTGCAAAGTTTTTTTCGTGATTTTACTACTATGCTTTCCTGATGTTTGTGCATTTTCAAAATACCATTGTTCCCATTCTTCAAGTTTTTTTGGTTGACATTCTCTTATTAGAGCCATTACGGCTCCAACCTTGTTAGGTCTTGAAAGTTGATATGTTTGACAAGTATAGTTTAATACTTTTTCTTTTTTTCCAAATTCTAACGAATATTTTTTAGCCATTTTGTAATTCGTTAAATTTTGTTTTGTATTTGAATTCAATAGAATTATCAACCAATGCTAAATTTTCTTTTAATAAATGTGCATTGATGAATGTTTTATTTTCTAAATACAAATATGCAAAGAGATTATTTTGTTCATCGTGTTTTTTCTGGTCATATTTCAAAAATACTTTTTTACCACGAAGTTTTTTAATTAAATATTCATTGGCTTTTCCATTAATTGCTGTGTTTTGTTTTATGCCTATAAGCCGAATGATTAAATTATTATTTAATTTTATGAGTTCTGGACTAATGATTTCTTTGACGGAAAAATATTCTTCTCGTTTTCCTGTACTCTTTGCATCTATCTTTGAACCATATTGTATTTTCTTCACATCAATTTTTTTATCAAGTTTATGAAAATCTTTAAATTTATATGGCAGCGATGTAATTTTTTCATCAAAATTATCTGCTATATTTTTTTGTTTAATTACTTCTACAGAAACATTTGATACAATATCATTATGTCCAATCTTATTTTTTATGATGGGGATAAATTCCGGATTTATTTCATATCCAACAGAATTTCTATTCAGTTTTCTTGCAACTAATGCTGTTGTTCCACTTCCTAAAAATGGGTCAAGCACAGTTTCATTAGGAAAAGAAAACATTCTTATAAGTCTATATGGTAATTCTTCGGGAAACATTGCGAGGTGTTTATCTTGTTTTGCTCCACCAAAATACCAATGCCCATTAAAATACATGTTCCAATCTTCATTACTCATTATAGATTGTTCTTTTTGTTCTTTTGTGGGTTTTGGTGCATCCCCTTGTTTTTTAAAAAGTAAAATGTATTCAAAATCAAGTTTTACAATTCCATTTCTGGGATGAGGAAAACTCCCCATAATACTTGCTCCACCGGTTGTATTCATTGTGGTTGTTTTTTGCCAAATGATTTTTCCCATAAAATCAAAACCAATGGTTTCACAAAATTTTATTATTTCCGTGTGGATTGGGATAATTTTATATCTTCCATAATACGTTGAACGAGCAAATTGGTCGCCAATATTTATACAAAGCCGGCAACCATCATGTAAAACTCTATAACATTCTTGCCATGTTAGATTTAGGTGATTGATGTACGTTTCATAATCATCATGAAAACCAATTTGGTTTTCTGTTCCATAATCTTTTAACTGCCAATATGGTGGAGATGTTATAATCAAATGAACACTTTTATCAGCAACATCATTCATGTGCCGACTATCACCATTTACAATTATATGTTTTGTTTTTTCTAACATTGTATTTTTACTGTACTCTTCCAAACAACGTTGCACTATTTGTTTTGTGAATTTTTATTGTTGCATAATTTCCGATGGAAATATTTTCTTTTGGAAAAAGAACTTTTTTATTGGTATCTGTTCTTCCTACAAAATCTTCTTTAGAGCGGGAACTTTCTCGCTCTGCAAGAACTTCCACAGTTTTTCCGATAAGTGTTTGGTTGATTTCTGCTGCTATGGAATTTTGCACTTCTATAATTTCATTTAATCGTTGTACTTTTATTTCTTCAGAAATATCATCACCCATTTTCCATGCTTTGGTGTTTTCTCGTGGAGAATATTTGAACATATAGGCACCATCATAACGAACATGTTTTATTGCTTCTATTGTTGCATTGTGGTCTTCATCAGTTTCTGTAGGAAAGCCAGCAATAATATCCGTAGAAAAGGCTGCTTCCGGAATTGCTGTGCGAATTTTTTCCACCAATTGAAGATAATGCTCAATAGTATATGTTCTATTCATCAATTTTAAAATTCTATTTGAACCGGATTGTATTGGCAGATGAATATATTTACAAATATTTTTCTGAATTGCAATGGTCTCTATCAATTTATCGGACATATCTTGAGGATGTGGTGTCATAAAGCGAATACGAATATTTGTATCAACGTTGCTTACATGTTTCATCAAATCTGCAAAATCATATTCACCATCGTGATAAGAATTTACATTTTGTCCGAGTAAAGTAATTTCTTTAAAGCCCTGTTCACTTAATCGATGAACTTCTTCAACAACACTTTTTAAACTTCTGCTTCGTTCTCTTCCACGTGTAAATGGAACGACACAGAATGTGCAGAATTTATCACATCCACGCATAACAGAAATCCACGCATTAATTCCTTCGGTGCGAAGTGGGAGAATATCATCATAATTTTCCACACGAGAAAGCTTCACAGCAATCCCACGTTCACCGGCGTACGCATTTTCTACCAGTGTGGGAAGTTTTCTGTATTCATCGGGACCAACGACTATATCAACAATATTTCCTTTATCAATTAATTCTGTACGAAGTCGTTCTGCCATACATCCTAAAACACCAATTAACACTCCGGGATTATTTTGCTTGTAGCCCTTTAATGTGTGCAACCGTTGAGTAACTCTTGCTTCAGCATTATCTCGAACGCTGCATGTGTTCACCAAAATTACATCGGCATTTTCCGGTGTGGTAGAAATTCCGAATCCGTCATTATTCATAATACTCATCACCACTTCGGAATCGGCAACATTCATTTGGCAGCCGTAGGTTTCTATGTAGATATTTTTTTTCATTCTTTTTTTCGCAACTCCGCCAGAGTTCTATAATAGATAACAAATATATAAATTTTGTTTATGTAAGACAAGCAAATTGACATTTCGTCAGATAAATGTTACTAGACCTCACAGGGTTTTAAAAACCTGTGAGGTCTAAAAATAACTTTTTTTCATTTTTACTTGACTTTACTCACATTTTAAGTGTATAATTGTTTGCTGGAATCTCTCATTTTTAGTGTTTATAGAATGTGGATAACTTTATGCTATTAATCTCCATTTTCTTATTATTTTTACACATTCTGTGAATATTTTACTTGTTACCACTATAACATATTGAAATATAACGTTTTAATCTATTCATAGTTTTGTTGATAACTTTTTAACTTCTTTTCAGAAAATTACTGTTTTTTATACTCATGTTGATAACTTTGTTAATAAATGTGAATTATAATGGATAATTACAATATTCAAAATATTATTAAAGCAGAAGAGTTGTGGAAATCCTTTCTCACACTTGTTCAGCCAGAAATTAATAGTTTAAGTTTTAAAACTTGGTTTGAACCAATCAAACCCGTTTCTTTTGAAGAAAATGAACTCATCGTTTCTGTCCCAAGTCAATTTTTTTACGAGTGGATTGAAGAACATTATTATAATGTTATTCAAAATAATCTGAAAAAAGTTTTTGGCGATACCGTAAAACTCACCTACAACGTTCTTCCAGCAGAAGAATTTTTAGATGATGAAAATACTCTTCGTGAGCCAATCAAAAATCCATCCTCATTTCACAATAATAATTCTGTTGTAGAAATTTCTGTTCCGGAAAAAAATGAGCCGTTGCCATTTCATCAAACAAATTTAAATGCTCGTTATATTTTTACAAATTACATAAAAGGTGAAAGTAATCAATTAGCAAGAGCAGCAGCAGTTGCCGTTGCAAATAATCCCGGAGGAACATCATTTAATCCATTACTTATTTATGGTGGAACGGGCTTAGGAAAAACGCATCTTATTCAAGCAATTGGAAATTACGCTCTTGAAAATGGAAAGGTAAAACGTGTTGCTTATATTTCCAGTGAAAAATTTACGATAGAATTTGTTGATGCAATTCAATCTGATAAGATTAAAGAATTTTCTGATTTTTATAGAAGTATGGATATTTTGATTGTTGATGACATTCAATTTTTTTCCGGAAAAGAACGAACTCAAGATAGTTTTTTTCACACCTTCAATACTCTTCATCAATTAGGAAAACAAATTATTCTTTCTTCTGATAAACCACCACGAGAATTGAAAGGGTTGGATGAACGTCTTATTTCTCGTTTTCAGTGGGGATTAGTTGCTGATATTCAACCGCCAGATTTAGAAACTCGTACTGCTATTTTGCAAAAAAAATGTGAAGATGATAATATTGAAATTTCTTCTCATGTTTTAGATTTTATTGCTGCAAATGTTACTTCTAATGTAAGAGAATTGGAAGGATGTTATATTCGTTTATTAGCACAGGCCTCTATAGAAAATAGAGAAATTAATATTGAACTTGCTCGCGATGTTCTTAAATCAATAGTCAACAAAGTAAGAACTCCACTTACTATTGAAGAAATTCAAAAAGTAGTTGCAGAATTTTTTACTATTCCAACGGATTTATTGCGTTCTAAAACACGGAAACAAGAAGTTGTTGATGCAAGGCAGGTTTCAATGTATCTTGCAAAAATTCTCACAAATTCTTCCTTAAAAACTATTGGCTTACATTTTGGTGGAAGAGACCACAGTACTGTTATTCATGCTTGTCAGACTGTAGAGGATTTAATGAAAACAGATTCTCAATACAAAAATTCTATAGAACAATTACAACAAAAATTAGAACTTTCGTAATGTTCACAACATGTGAATTATTGTGTAATAGTTGTTGATAATTTCAATAATTTATTTTAATATTTTGATTCTTTAGAAAATATTGCAAATTTTTTATCCCCCTAAACTTAGTAGAATATAAACATAAATCTGGTAAATTTTTAAACCACTCAACTAATAGGTTTATGGCAGATTGCTTGCAAATGTCATCAATATTAGCATAATCAAAAACAAGTATTAACAACTCTCTGATTTCACCTTCAGGCAATTTTCCCTTGCCAAGTAGATTAGCTACAAAGTTTTTATTAATTTTAATTAATTGTTTTAAAAA
>CALETH010000144.1 GCA_937920105.1 uncultured Bacteroidota bacterium | reverse complement strand
TAATTAATAAATAAAGGATATTAAAATGAATTTCTCAAAAAAAGAATTAACATCTTTCTTAAAAAAATTTTCTCAACCGTTAAGAACTTCTATAGAAGATTCAATTCTTGAATTAGAAGGTAGGGTTCAATTTTCAGATTCAGAAATAGAAAAAAGTGTTAACATATCACTTGATATGTTAGACCAAAATTTGGAAGAAATGTCTAAAATTATGGGTAAGGAATTTATAGATAATTATAAGAAAACATTGACAACTGCCGCAACCAATGCAAAAGAAAATAATATAACTCAAGAATTCCGTATAAAAATTTTAAATAACATTAAAGAATTAAAAGAATTTAATTTTGAGGATGATGAATTCATTTTCATCTTAGATGGTAATTATAATATTGACACAGATATTGAAATTCCAGAAAGCACTATTGTAATAGTTAATGGTGATATTCAAGCAAAAAATATTATTCTTTGGGGTTCTCTTTATGTAAAAAATAATATAACCTGCAATACCTTATTTGGAAGGCCAGGCGAATACGGTGAAAAAACGCATGTTGGAGGCAATATCACTGCTACTAATATTATTGGGTATGTTCATCATATAATGGCTGAAAAAGAAATTTTTGTAAAAAACTTAATTAATATTGATAGTGAAATAATTGCTAAACAAAAAATACAAGTAAAAGAGTTTTCATGGATTAGAGCAGAAGAAGAAGATAGTGGTAAGCTACATCCATCTATTCTAAGTGATGATGAAGACCCATTTTTTGATGAAAATAAATTTTATGAATTATTAAAAATGGATATTCCATTTCAACTAAAGAGGTAATCTATGGCAAACGTACAACTTACCAATGTTAAAAAAGAATATGAAGGAGGAGTTGTTGCAGTAAAAGGAGTCAATATTGATATTAACGACAAAGAATTTGTTGTTTTTGTTGGACCATCCGGCTGCGGAAAATCCACCACATTGAGAATGATTGCCGGATTAGAAGATATTAGCAGCGGAACAATTTCCATTGATGGAAAAATCGTTAATGATATTCCACCAAAAGATAGAGATATTGCGATGGTATTTCAAAATTATGCACTCTATCCACACATGACGGTGTATGAAAATATGGCGTTTGGATTACAATTACGAAAATATCCCAAAGAAGAAATAGAACAACGTGTAAGAAACGCTGCAAAAATTTTAAGTTTAGAACAATATTTAGAACGAAAACCAAAAGCACTTTCCGGCGGACAAAGGCAGCGTGTTGCTGTAGGACGTGCAATCGTACGCCAACCAAAAGTATTTCTTTTTGATGAACCATTGAGCAATTTGGACGCAAAACTTCGCGTTCAAATGCGAACAGAAATCTCCAAACTTCATCGCACGTTAGAAGCAACAATGGTCTATGTTACTCATGACCAAACCGAAGCAATGACGATGGGAGATAAAATTGTAGTAATGAAAGATGGAAACGTCCAACAAATAGCACCACCATTAACATTATATCACACTCCAGAAAATAAATTTGTTGCTGGTTTTATCGGAAGTCCAGCAATGAACTTTTTAGAAGGTGCTATTCAAAATAAGAATGGAAAACTCTATTTTATTGAAAAATCACTACATAACGAGTTTTTACTTCCAGAAAGATATAGCACTGCTTTACAATCTTACAACAATAAAGAATTATGGATGGGAATTCGTCCCGAACATATTTCTATCACACAAGAAAAATCCTCAAAAGAAATTTCCACCCTAAAAGCAAACGTAGAAGTGGTAGAACCAATGGGAAATGAAGTTTTCATTTATTTTACTACAGGAAATTCCAACCAATATATCTCACGCATCATTTCATCCACAATCCCCAAAGTAGGAGAAAACATAGAATTTGGATTTGATATGATGAAAATCCACTTTTTTGATAAAGAAACTGAAAAAACGATAGTTCAGTAATTAATTTTTTAAGAAAAATTTATATAATAAACCAATTCCCGCAAATGCGGGAATATTTTTTATGATAACATGAATTATATAGACTTTCGTAGTGACACCGTAACAAAACCATCACAAAAAATGCGAGCAGCAATGGCAAACGCAGAAGTAGGAGATGATGTTTTTGGAGAAGACCCAACCGTAAATCTTTTGCAAGAAAAAGTTGCTGCAATGTTAGGAAAGGAAAAAGCACTCTTCGTTCCCACCGGATGTATGAGCAATCAATTAGCAATAAAAGCACATACAGAACCCGGAGACGAAATTTTATTAGAAGAAGATGCACATATTTTTAATTATGAAACCGCAGCACCATCAGTAATCTCAGCAGTGCAAGTACGAACAATTCCAGGAAAAAATGGAATAATTACTGCAGAACAACTTCCAAAATACATACGCCCAAAAGTGTACTACATGCCAAATTCAAAAATGGTGTGTTTGGAAAATACACACAACCGAGCAGGCGGAACAATTTATCCCATAGAAGAAATTAAAAAAATATTACAATTCACTCATTCCAATAATATAATTTTACATCTTGATGGAGCAAGATTGTGGAATGCGTGTGTTGCAACTGGAATTTCTCCAAAAGAATACGCACAATATTTTGATTCTGTTTCTGTGTGTTTTTCTAAAGGACTTGGTGCTCCCGTTGGTTCAGCAATTTGTGGAACAGCAGAGTTCATAACAAAAATCCACAAATGGAGAAAAGTTTTTGGTGGTGGAATGAGACAAGCGGGAATTATTGCAGCAGGTGCGTTATATGCTTTGGAAAATAATATTGAACGTTTAAAAGATGACCACAGCAAAGCAAAATTTTTTGCAGAGCAGTTGAGTACGATTTCACAATTTTCCATAAATTTGGAAACCGTACAAACAAACATTATTCTTATTGATATTCAAAAAACGGGAAAAACGCCAAACGAAATTATTGCATTATTAAAATCCAAAGGAATATTATTTTCTATAGGAACTCAAACAAGTATTCGCGCCGTAATGCATTTAGATGTTTCTATGGATGAAGTAAAAAGTGTGGTGGAGAGAATAAAGAGTATTTTTTTATAAATATATGGTAGAGAGAGAACAATGTTTTCTCTCTACAGGAAAAAATCACATGAACATAAAAAATTTCAAACATTGCACACAAATCAAAGTTCGCAACTACGAAATAGATTGGCAAGGAATAGTTCACAATGCAAACTATCTTCTTTACTTTGAAATCGCACGCGTACAATATTTTCATGATATTGGTGCTGGTTTAGATGAAAAAAGTGTCAATACGAATGCAAAAATAGTCTTAGTTCGTCATGAAATAAATTATAAAACCTCTGCACGATTTGGAGATACACTCAATGTCTATTCACGAATTTCTGCAATAAAAAATACTAGTTTTATTTGTGAAGGAATGATGGAAAACACAAAAACCAAAACTCTGGTTGCAGAAAATGTTGCATTTCACGTATGGCTCAATCCACAAACTGATAAATCACTTCGTGTGCCAGATGAGTTTAGAAAATCTATTCAAAAATATGAAGGAGATAATTGTGTAATAGAGTGGGGAAAGATTGAAGCATGAACGAAAAGATACATACACTATCATTTCAGAAAAAAATAAGAGAAGGCAATGCTAAATCTTATATAAGTGAAAGAACATATTTTGATATTATTATTTCTGGTCAATCATTAATAGAAATGTTTTATTCATTACTTGAAAATAGAGATTTTGTAAGTGTATTTACTGAAACTTCAAATGATAAATATAGAAAATCCATAATTCAGGAATTTTTAAAAAAAGAAAAAACTGAATTTGAATTACAAAGAAATGGAAGAACAATGTTGTATATGTGTCCAGAATGTGGAGATATTGGTTGTGGAGCAATAACTGCAAAAATAAAAATACTAAAAGATTATGTTGTTTGGGAAGATTTTGCCTACGAAGATGCTTTACCAGAAATAAACTTAGAAAGATATGCACATATTGGACCTTTTTATTTCACATGAAGAGAATATAGTGATGTAATGAAAAAAGTAAATTATGAAATGATGTTATGAACATATCAACTCAACATTTTGAAAATCTACCTCATAGAAAAGAATTGCAAAAAATTTGTAAAGCAATATCTGTATTAGATGCTATATTAATGCAAGAATGGCAGTATAGATATTATTCTTACAACAGTAAGTGGAGTGTAGGAGAAGAATTTTTTGAAATGAGAGATGGGGTGGGAAATCATCTATTAATACTTTTTAAAAAAGAAGGTTGTGTAATTAACGGAACACATTCAGATATAAAATTTCCAAATATTGAGATAGTAACAAAACATTTACCAAAGCATTTTCATGAATTTATATTTGGTCAACCAGTAAAATCTCAAGGAACTAATTTTTGTATTTGGACAAATGAAAATGAGAAATGGGAAACACAAATAAAAGATAAGAATGATGGTTCAGAAGAATTATTATTTATATTTGATGGGAATCCAGAGACATATAGAGAATGGGCAAAAAATTATTATGAGAATGATAATATAGATTTAGCAATAATCAAGAAAATATATGATGATGAAATTGTAACAAAAAATATTGCAACATCATTAAATGAAGAAATTGATTTTGAGCAACTAAAAAATGATTTAATAGAAATTAATTATCCTTATGATTTTACTGATAGATAACTATGATTCATTCACTTATAATATCGTACAATATTTAGGAGAATTTTCTGCAAAGACTAAAGTTGTAAGGAATAACGAAATCACCATTTCTGAAATATCTACACTCAATCCACAAAAAATAATTATCTCTCCCGGACCTTGTTCACCAAAAGATGCAGGAATATCTATTGAAACAATTCAAGAATTTTACAAAAAAATTCCCATTCTTGGTGTTTGTTTGGGACATCAGGCGATAGGAGAAGCATTTGGCGGAAAAATTATCAAAGCACCAACACCAATTCACGGAAAAACATCTTCCATATCACACACCAACAAAGGAATATTTAAGAATATTCCCAACAATTTTCTTGCAACACGATACCATTCTTTAGTAATTTCCAAAGAAGAATTTCCCCAAGAACTTGAAATAACCGCACAAACTGACGATAATGTTATTATGGGAATTCAACATAAACACTATCCAATATTTGGCGTACAATTCCATCCAGAATCCATTGCGACTGAATATGGAAAAGAATTATTAAAGAATTTTTTAAATTACATTTTATGAAAGAAAAAAAATTAACTCCATTGGAATTAAAACAACTTATTGATAATGGACATTTTGAAGAATTAAAAGGACAAATTGAAAATGAGTTTGTTGATGCAAAAGAGGGAATGTATAAATTAAATAATGATAAAAATAAACTTGAACTTGCAAAAGATGTATCATCTTTTGCAAATGGTGAAGGTGGAATTATAATAATTGGCGCTAAAACAGAGCAAAAGTCCGAAATCAATATTGAATATATTAATGAAATAACCCCATTTCAGGATAATTTGATAAATATTAAAACTTACTTAGATAATGTTAATGGTTGGATTTATCCGCCAATAGAAGATGTAAAAATTGAATGGAAGCCATCAAGTAATAATAATCAAGAAGGGCTTGTTTATATTTTTATTCCTCCACAAAAAGATATACACAAACCGTTCTTATTTAGAAAACACATTGATGAAGTAGGTGAGAAAACAGTACATATAGTATTTAACTATGCAGAACGAAAGATAAGTAACAATATTCCTACATCTATTGAAGATTTACATCGTAAAATTAATTTAGGAAAGGATAATTTTGGGAAACAAGAAATTTCTGATAGATTATCACTTATTGAAAAAAAATTAGATGAAAAATTGTCTAATAAACAAAAAGGAAATAATGAAGTTGAAAAAGAACCAAATAAATTAACAGAACTTACAAAAGTAAATAATGAACAAAAAGAAAATGATATGGAATTTCGTATTCAAAATGCCATAAAATCTGCACAATTAGAGAATGATAGAATTTATTGTTTGTCTATTGTACCACTTCAAAATACAGAGATTCAATCTTTTTTGAGTGGAGAAACAAATAGCATAAAAAAAGCACTAGAAAATCCATATAGATTGAGAACAATGGGTTGGGGGATAAATAAAGCAAATATAGAGCCAGATTTAATAAGAGGTGAGTTTCGTCGTGTAAATCGTAATGATTATGAAATTATTGATTTATACCGAGATGGAACATTTATTTTAATTTGTTCCATGGGTCAAGATTTTTTGGGTTGGTCTTTTAAAGAAGGCAAAATAAACCCGTTAACGTTTATTGAAGTTACTTATAGTTATTTTCATTTTTATAAAAAAGTTATTGAACAATTTTTACCTCAAATTGAAAGTATAAAGATTAATATGCAATTGAATAATCTTTTTATTAACAATACAAAAACTCAATTTACCACCACACAAGTTAATTTTAATAACAATTATTCATGGCATGAAATTCCTCAAAGTATTATATCAAATAAAATTTTTGAGGTTAGTATAAATAATTATAATCCTTCTAAGATTGCTTACCAAGTAATTAGAGAAATTTATGCTTGGTGTGGAATAGAAGAAAATCACATTCCGTATACAAAAAATTCAGAAATTGATATTAACAAAATAGAAAATATACAATAATTAATCTTATGGATAAAAACACAATCTCAGAAATTCTCAATCAAATAGGAGTTCTTCTCGAACTGAGAGGAGAAAATCCATTTAAAGCACGTGCCTTTTATAACGCATCCAGAACAATTTTAGGAGTCTCTGGAGATATTAAAACAATGATAGAAAACGGAGAAATCCGAAAAATAAAAGGAATTGGAGAGAGTATTGCAAAAGAAATTATAGGACTTGTTACTACAGAAAAATCTCAAGCATACGAAGAACTCAAATCATCCTTTCCCGAAGGAATATTTAAAATCCTCCAAATACAAGGTCTCGGACCCAAACGTGTGAGAATTTTACATCAAAAACTTAACATTACATCAGTTGAAGAATTAGAACAAGCATGTAAAGAAGGAAAATTAGAAACATTAGATGGTTTCGGGAAAAAAACAGAAGAAAATATTCTTGCCGGAATTTCGCAACTTCAAAAACATAGTTCAAAATTTCATTGTTCCACAGCAGAAGAATCTGCACAAAAAATTATCGAAGTAATTTCTCATCAAAAAGGGGTAACTCGTTTAGAAATAGGAGGAAGTCTTCGTAGAAAAAAAGAAATTATAGGTGATATTGATATTGTTGTTAGTGCGAAAAAATCTGAAATAAAAAAAATCATGCACGCATTTACCACACATTCTGAAGTAGAACGAATTACCGGAGAAGGAGAAACAAAATCCAGTGTTGTTTTAAAAAATGGAATTAATTGTGATTTGCGAGTTGTGGATGATGCAGAATTTCCATTTGCACTGAATTATTTTACTGGAAGTAAAGAACACAACGTCCGCATGCGTTCGCTCGCCAGAAAACTTGGACTAAGTTTGAATGAATATGGATTTTCTAAGATAGAATCTGAAGAAAAACGAGGAAAAGCGAAAAAAGAAATTGTATGTAAAACCGAAGAAGATATTTACAAAGCACTTGGTTTGCAATATGTTCCGCCGGAATTACGCGAAGATATGGGAGAAATTGAAGCCGCAGAAAAAAATGCCATTCCAAAATTGCTGGAAGAAAGTGAAATTCGTGGAACTTTTCACTGCCATTCTACGTATAGTGATGGAGTGAATACTTTGGAAGAAATGGCAAACGCCGCCATTGCACTCGGCTGGGAATATTTGGGAATTGCCGACCACAGCAAAAGTGCTGCGTATGCACGAGGAATGAATGAAGAGCAAGTCAAGAAACAGCAAAAAGAAATTGAGCAGTTAAATAAAAAGTGGAAAAATTTTAGAATTTTTAAAGGAATAGAAGTTGATATTTTACCAAATGGAAATTTAGATTTTAGTGATGCAGTTCTTTCTTCGTTTGATTTTGTTGTTGCATCTATTCACAGCAGTTTTAAAATGAGTGAAGCAGATATGACAAAACGCATCACCAAAGCATTAAAAAATAAATATGTAACCATGTTAGCACATCCAACCGGAAGACTATTACTGCAACGCGAAGGATACGCAGTGAACATGCACACAGTTATTGATGTTGCTGCTGATAATGGAAAAATGATAGAAATCAACGCACATCCGTACCGTTTAGATTTAGATTGGCGATTGTGTAAATATGCGAAAGAAAAAAATATTCTCATTCCAATAAATCCGGATGCACACAATATTGATGGATTAAAAGATGTTCATTACGGAGTCGGAATTGCACGAAAAGGTTGGTTAGAAAAAAAAGATGTTTTTAACACGCGTTCATTAAAAGAAATAGAAAAATATTTATTGAAGTAAAAGCATTAATTTTTTATATCTATTATGCCCGAATGTTTTTATCGGGCATCCACATCTGGATTCCCGCTTAAAGCATGCGGGAATGACAAATACTTAGAAAGGAAAAAACTATGTCAAACCAAAAACGAAAATCCTACATCGGACCAATGATAATGATTATCTTTGGTTTATTATTTCTTCTCAACAATCTTGATATTTTAGATTTTGGACATGCAATGTCTGTTTTTTGGCCACTCATCATTATCGTTATTGGGTTGAATATTATTTTCCGTCAGAAAAAAGAAAAATTTGAAAAACAACATACTGAAGAAAATGTTTTTTCTACACCATCACAAGCAATCAACACATCATACATAACCAATTCATCAATTTTTGGTGATGTAGATATAAAAATTCTTTCCGAAGAATTTAAGGGTGGAGCAATTTCTGGAATTTTTGGAGATACCTATTTAGATATTTCCAACGTAAAAATTGCAGAAGGAGACCATACATTGCAACTGAATGGTGTATTTGGTGATATTGCAATTATCTTACCAAAAGATATAGAAGTTGCTATTTTTGCACGTTCTGTTTTCGGAACAATCCGCATTTATGATAACGCAAAAAGCGGAATAGGACAGCAACTTTCGTATGCAACACCGAATTATTCTTCTTCAACAAAAAAAATGAGAATCACACTCAGTCAAGTTTTTGGCAATGTTGGGGTGAAGTAAACCATCAGTGGTGAAGTGTGTGAGTAGCGAAGTAGATGAGATAGCCACGCTCTTTAGAGCGTGGTTTGGTTATAAAAAATATTTGGACTTTAGTCCAAAAAATATAGGGACGGATGTAAATCCGTCCTTTTGTATTTTAGTGAGAATTGTGATTATAATCACAGCAATATATTATCGGATGTT
>CALETH010000143.1 GCA_937920105.1 uncultured Bacteroidota bacterium | reverse complement strand
AAAGATTAGTTAAAAAAAATATGTCATGCCCGAATGTTTTAATCGGGCATCCAGAGAGAATAGATTCCCGCTTTCGCGGGAATGACATTGATTTTATATCATCATAATAAAAATATATTAGGAGAAAAATTTATGAAAACCGTCGCCATAGTTTTGTTTCTTATACTAAGCACATTATCGAATAATGAAAGCATTGCTAGCGAAAAGAAAAAAGGTTCTGGAAATATCATTTCGCAAGAACGAAAAGTAGAAAAATTTTCTGCAATCACTGTAAAAGGAATTGCTCACGTTCATCTTACACAAGGAACACCACAAAAAGTAGAAGTGAAAGCCGATGATAATATTATTGATGATGTTACTACAAAAGTAAATAATGAAGAATTAATAATAGATTTAAACGACGATGATAAATATGATGATATTGATGTTGATGTGTATGTTACAGTTTCTACTGTAGAAAAATTATCCATTTCGGGAGTAGGAAAAATTACCACAGAAAATTCACTGAAAACCAAAGAATTAGATTGTATAATTTCCGGTGTAGGAGATATTGAATTAAAAGGTGAAGCAAAATCACAATTGATAAAAATAACCGGTGTTGGAAACGTGAGTAGTTTTGATTTCGTAACAGAACAATGTGATGTTGTCTTAACAGGAGTTTCTAATGCACATGTTCATGCAACAAAAAATCTCGATGTGGAAATTACAGGAATGGGAAATGTTGAATATAAAGGAAATCCCGAAGTTACAAAAAATGATACGTGGTTTGGTAGAGTAAAAAAGAGAAAATAAGCGAAGTTGTTCTGACGAATATTTTAGGCAAGACCTCACAGGTTTTTAAAACCTGTGAGGTTTCCTACTACATTAAGTAATCTATTAATACAACAATAAAAGTATATGAACGTCATCAATATTAAAAATATTAGTAAAACGTACATCATGGGTGAAGAAGAAGTACGTGCTTTGCGAGATGTTTCCATTCACATCAATCGTGGAGAGTATGTTGCAATTATGGGACCTTCCGGTTCCGGAAAATCTACACTCATGAATATGATTGGCTGTTTAGATACGCCAACTTCCGGATTGTATGAATTTAATGGTGTGAATGTGAGTGAAATGGATGATAATGATTTAGCAAAAATCCGTAATAAAGAAATCGGATTTGTGTTTCAAACATTTAATTTGTTACCACGTTCAACAGCACTGCAAAATGTAGAATTACCATTAGTGTACGCAGGTGTAAGTGCAGCAGAACGTAAAGAGCGCGCAATTCAATCTCTGACACATGTAAAACTTGCTGATAGAATGAGTCACAAACCCAATGAACTTTCCGGTGGACAAAGACAGCGTGTTGCAATTGCTCGTGCGTTAGTAACAAAACCATCCATCATTCTTGCTGATGAACCAACAGGAAATTTGGATTCCAAAACTGGTGTAGAAATTATGGCATTGTTTGAAGAACTCCATCAACAAGGAAACACCATCATTCTTGTAACACACGAAGAAGATATTGCTGCACATGCTCACAGAATTATTCGTGTTCGAGATGGTGAAGTAGAGAAGGATGAGAAAATAAAGTAGTTATTGTAGGGACAGAAAATCTTCTGTCCTTACAAATTTTACAAAAATTTTATGAAAATAATTGATTTTTTCCGTGAAACAAAAGAGGGCTTGGTGATTTCTTTTCAATCAATCCGAGCCAATAAAATGCGTTCCGCATTAACAATGCTGGGAATCATCATTGGCATTGTTTCTGTTACGTTAATGGGAACTGCAATTCAGGGCTTAAGCCAAGCATTTAATGATAACATGGAAAAAATTGGTACTAATGTTTTATACATCCAAAAATTCAAATGGTTTTCTGATGAGGATTGGTGGAAAATTCGTAACAGAAAAGATTTAACAATGGAGCATTTCAAAATTATAGAACGACAAGCAACATTAGTAAAAGAAATTACTCCTATGACCTTTAATAGAATTTCTATGAAAAACGGAAGTCGTACAGTAGAAAATATTATTGTGATTGGTGCCAATGAAAAATATGGAGAAGTACTCAACGCTTATACAGAAACCGGAAGATTTTTTACTCAACCAGAATCTGATGGTGGACGTCCAGTCGTAGTATTAGGTTCCGAAATTGCGGAAAATCTTTTCCCGAATGAATATCCCATAGATAAAAATGTAAAAATCGGAACATCAACATTTCGTGTGATTGGTGTGTTAGAAAAAAAGGGAAGTTTTCTCGGACAAAATCTTGATGATAGAGTGGTAATTCCCATCAATAGTTTTTTTGGAAAATTCGGAACACCACGTTTTGGAATTCAAATTTATGCAAAAGTTTTAGAAACAAAATATATGGATGATGCAAAAGAAGAAATTCGTGGAATTTTACGAAAAGCACGAAATGTAAAACCCGATGAAGAAGATGATTTTGGAATTAATCAGCAAGAACAAGTTATCGAAACATTTAATCAAATTGGCGGAGTTGTGGGAGGCATTGGTTTATTCATTACCGCACTTTCACTTTTTGTTGGGGCAATTGGTGTAATGAATATTATGTTTGTTTCCGTTACAGAACGCACAAAAGAAATTGGAATCCGCAAAGCCATCGGAGCAAAACGCTCAACAATATTATTTCAATTTTTAGTAGAAGCCGCAACACTTTCATTGTTTGGTGGAATTATCGGAGTCATCATTTCTTATCCACTCAGTTTAATTATTGACCAAGTTTTACCAACCTCGATGCCAATTCCTGTAGTCATACTCGCATTATTTATTTCTATTATGGTTGGAGTTGTGTCTGGCTTTCTTCCAGCAAATCGTGCTTCAAAATTAGACCCCGTTGAAGCGTTGAGATATGAGTGATGGTAAACTAGATAATTGTCATTCCCGCAAAAGCGGGAATCCAGTAATATAGATAATATGAAAAAAAACTTACTAATTTTTTTCTTAATAATAAATTTTTCCTTTGTTCAAGCACAATACTCATTTTCCGGAAAAGTTGTAGATAAAACTACACAAGAAGGGCTACCATTCGCAACAATTATTATTGCTGGTACATCGCAAGGCACAGTAATGAATTCACAAGGAGAATTTCAACTACATTCCGAAAAAAAAGAAATTACTATTATTGCAAGTTACATTGGTTATATTTCTGATAGCATAAAAATATCTTTATATGAAAAAAGAAATTATATATTTGCCTTAACGCCAATTCCAGTTTCTATGCAAGAAGTTGTTATTACTGATGAAGACCCAGCGTATGAAATTATTCGCAGAGCAATAGAAAGCAAAAAGAAATGGAAAAAATCTTTAACAAGTTATGAAGGCAACGCTTTTACCAGAATGCAAGTAAGTGATACAGGAATTGCAGCAGTGATGGAATCGTATTCTACACTGTATTGGAGAGAACGAGATACTGTGCGAGAAGTAGTTACACAGCAACGGCAAACAGGAAATCTCCCTAAAAGTTTTCAACCAACAACCGTAGGAAGAATTTTAAATTTTAATGATGATGAAATTCAACATCAGGGCTTCACTTTTATTAGTGTTACTCATCCCAACGCTTTTTCTTATTATGATTACAAATTAGTGAAAATAAGAAAAATGGATGATTTTGAAATTTATGATATTCAAATAATTCCAAAATCTTCCAGCATGCCATTGTTTAGTGGAAAAATTTCCATCGCTGAACGTTCTTATGCTGTGATGGAAGTTGATGTCGTTCCCAATGAAGCATTTGTTTTTCCCTTTATCAATATGAACAATTCTCATTTTCAGCAGCAATTTCGTTTATACGAAAATAAATTTTGGATGCCCGCAAATTATCGTTACACCGTAAGTATGGGATTAAGCATTGTCGGAATTTCAATTCCTACAATTAGTGTAGAAAAAAATGTTGTGATGTATAATTATTCATTAAACACAACTCTTGCTGACAGCATTTTTTCTAAATCAAAAACCGTTGTTGATTCATCTTCAAAAAATTTTGATTCAACCTATTGGGCAAACAATAATGTACTTCCACTTACACCACAACAAACTGTTGCCTATAAAACATTAGATAGCACGCAATCATTAGAAAAACGATTTCAACCGAAAGGTGTATTGACCTCACTTGGAAATAATGATAATTTTTTAAAATATCCAGACATCTATTTTAATAGAGTGGAGGGCTTGCATGTGGGGATTGAAAATACTTTTAAGGATGTTTTTTCTTTTATAGATATAAACGCACATCTTGGATATGGAATTTCCAACAAACAATGGAATTATAATTTTGGAATAGAAAAAAACTTTGGTGAAAAAGTAAAAATTTCTAATGGGAAAGGAATGCTCACAATAGGAAATTCTACAGAACAATTTTCTCTCTCCACAAATTTTTACAAAACAATTTCACCAATTATTTCTTCAAAACCCTATCCGTACATAGCAACAAATATTGGAAATCTTTTTAGCAAAATAGATTATTATGATTATTATCAAGCAAATGGTGCAAAAATACATTTTGATTATCTACCAATTTCAACAATAATGTTTTCTGTGGGATATACTTGGGAAAAACAATTTTCAGTTCACAATACAACAAATTATTCATTTTTTTCGCGTTCAGATTTGTATAGAGAAAATCCTCCTATTGTAGAAGGGAATGCAAGTATTGCTCATCTTACGATAAAATATGGAGATTTTTTACTTTCTGATTTTGCGAATACTCTTTTTCAACCAGAATTACAAATTGATTATACATCACCTTATTTACAAAGTGACTTTAATTATCGTAAAATTTCATTCAATGTGAAAACAAAATTTATAACAATGAACGAAAATCTTTTATTTCCTCCAGCATTATATATAATGTTATATTCTGGTATTGCGGAAGGGAAGTTGCCGCCACAGGAATATTTTGAACCACTTACTCAATATGGTGGAAGTGCATTAAAAAATTCTTTACGTGGAATGAATATCAAAGAATTTCATGGTGATAGATATGTAACAGTCATAATGGAACATAATTTTCGCCGTCTTCCATTTCTTGCTATCAGTAATTCTTTTTTTAAAGAATCAAATTTAGAATTTCTTGTGCGAGCAAGTGTTATGCAAACATGGATTACAAAAAATTCTATCGTGCTACCGGAAAATGTTATTCAAGCAACAGAAGGTTGGTATTATGAAGCAGGAATCGGCATCAATAATATTTTTGATATTTTGCGAGCGGATATTACCTGGCGGGGCAAAGCACCACAAGGAATATTTTTTACATTAAGTGTTGCTGATTTATTTGATGGACTTATTTCTAACAAATAGGTTGTTACATTAGAATCCTGAAAATTAAAAATTGTCATTCCCGCATGTTTTTAGCGGGAATCCATTTTGAAAAATAGATGTAACGTTACTTTTTTATCAATGATGAGAAAATAATTTATGCAAATTCGAGAAAGTATAACAATGGCATTCAGTGCCATTAAAGTCAATAAACTTCGTTCCATCTTAACACTATTAGGAATCAGCGTTGGTGTTTTTTCCATTATTGGTGTGATGACGGCAATGGGTGTTTTACAAAATGCTATTGAAACAGGATTAAGTGAATTAGGAACAAACACATTTCAAATACAAAAATTTCCCAATTTTAATATTGGCGGTGGAGATGTTCGTTCTAAATTTAGAAATAGAAAAGATATTACTATTGAACAAGGCGAAGAATTAGCAGAACGATTATCTTCAGCAAAATATGTCGGATTAGAAGTGTGGTATGGTGGAAAACAAGTTGTCTATAAAGAAGAAAAAACTAATCCCAATGTTGGAGTTGTTGGAGAAACACCCGCATCATTTCCAACAAATAATTGGACAATTCAAGATGGAAGAGTTTTTACTGAAGATGAAGTTGAATCAGGAAAATTTGTTTGTGTGTTGGGAGATGCTGTTGTTGATAAATTATTTCCATTTGGAAACCCAGTAGGTGAAGAAATAAAAATTGATAATCATCTTTTTAAAGTGATTGGAACAATAGAAAAAAAAGGAGCAGCATTAGGAGGTAACCAAGGAAATTTTGTTGCAATTCCAATTACTACAGCGATGCAATTGTACGGAAAAGAACGTTCCATCAACATTATGGTGCAAACAATCACCAAAGAAACCTACGAAGATGCTATTGAATTGGCTCGCGGAATTATGAGAATTGTCCGCAACGTTGCTCCCGGAGAGGATGATGATTTTTATATTTTTTCTAACGAAACCATGGTGCAGCAGTTTAATGAATTTACTTTTATGGTAAAGTTGGGAACGTTGGGAATTTCTTGTATTGCACTTATTGCTGCTGGCGTTGGTATTATGAATATTATGCTTGTTTCTGTTACCGAACGTACAAAAGAAATTGGAATACGCAAAGCGCTTGGTGCAACAAAACGAAATGTGCTTTCGCAATTTTTAACGGAGTCTGTGGTATTCAGTCAAATTGGAGGAATTATTGGAATACTTGGCGGTTCAATTTTAGGAAATGTCGTTTCACTTATTTTATCAGCACCACCAATTTTTCCGTGGAATAATACTGTTGCAATTATTCAAACACCGTTGATGAATTTTACTGCACTACAAATGAATTTCTTTACCATTCTTTTTTGTTCATTTATTGGAATTATTTTTGGAGTGTACCCTGCATGGAAGGCAAGCAACTTAGACCCAATTGAAGCATTGAGGTATGAATAGAGTAGCGGAGTATTTGAGTAAATGAGTAGTAAAAGTTAGAATTAAGAAGGAAGAAGGTCGGAAAGAGAATTTAAAAACGTCCCCTCTGTAGCGTTGGGATAAGCGATGGAGAGAGGGGAATAAGGGGTGTGTCAAAATAAGTAAGAAGGTAGAATTAAGAAATTAGAAAACAGAATGTGAGTGTAGATTTTTTTTGTGACTTTGCGTCTTTGCGAGAAAAAAAATCTTTTACTTTTTAGTTGTATTTTTAGTAATAAACCCTGCCAGAATTTAAAATTCTGGCAGGGTTACTTGTTAGATTAAATTTTTATTTCAGGCAATCCATACTGTTTTGCCACTTCTAAATATTTTTCAAAAAAATCTTCAGTGCCGTTTTTTATGGTTTCAGTTAAAACTTTTCTTCCCAGTTTTGTATCAATTTCGTACGCCATTCGTAAACCCGCTGTTGCTCCATAATTTTTTTGAAATGAACCGGAAAGATTTGCATTCATAATTAATTCTCGTGCACGTGCAGAAGTGAGATTTGGTGATGATAATTCATCTAAAATTTTTTGCAATGTTTGTAGTGCTTGTGTTGTTTCGGTGAACCATTGTGTTGGCGGAGTTTCCCCGCCGAGTTGTTGTTGTAAAGAAATGTAATAGGCAATTCCTTCATTTTGGACTAATTCAGTAAGAACGCTTGTTGGAGTTGAATGTTCACGAGCAGTTTTCCATTGTGGAGAATTTTGTTGATACATACTAAACAACGCATGAAAACATTCATGAGCCAACGTGCTTAATGTTTCTATAAAATGAATTTCTGTTTTTGCATTGTATTGTACAATTTTTGCAAGATTAACAACAATTATAGTTTCACCTTCGTCATGTCCCACAAAAATAGGAGTGCCATCTTTCCACACTACTCTGCGAACAAATGCTGTAGCATTTTCATTTCCCATTGCAACAAAATACACAGGAATTGTTCCAGAAATTTTTGCATCACTGGGAAAAAATGCTGAAAGCGTTGCCAACACACGTTTATCTACAGAGCGTTTTTTTATTTCTGATAACAATGCTTTGATATGGGGAAGTAGTGTTCTCGTTTGTGTTAATCCAAAAATATCTTTTTGGATATAACTGTTGTTATAAAAGAGTTCGAGATGTTCTTTGAATACAGCGGAAAAAAAATTTTCTCTTGCAAGAAGTACACTTGTTGCAGCAGCAATTTGTGTTCCTTTCAGTTCTGTAAAACGATTAATATTATTAGTTTTCCCTTCAGATAGTTCTATTAATTGTTCTGCAGAAGAAAAATCTAATCGCAAAAAAATATCAGAAAGAGAACTTTGTGCGTTACCGAAAAATGGGAAAAGTAGGATAAGAAAAAAAGACTTACAACTCATAATTTTTTAAAGATTGATTAATAAGAGATTGTTGTAGAAGTTTTTTAATTCTTTCCCAAAATTCTTCTCCACCAATTATTGGCTTTGTGTTCTTCTTCTTTTTTTTCAAGGATGATGTTTTTAAAAGTATCATTTTGCTCTCGAAGTTGATGAAATTCATCTTTGAGATTTCTTTGCTGTTCACGTTCTTCACGAGCATGAGCAACCATTTTTCTCTTTTTTTTACTTAATGAAGGTATAATGGTTACTTGCACGATAATAGCAATGAGAACTATACAAAGATAAAGAAGGAATTGTGGTTTCATAAAGATGAAAAATTAATTATAACCAATCGTGGATTTCAAAATTAGTACGTTGTGTAAAACGATATATTGCATACATATAACAAACATCTTGGATTATACTCATAAGTGGTGAATAATAAAGAAATACAATATCATAACTCATCAACATAAAAGTAATCATCATCACTCCAAAATAAATAATATTGACACGAGCAATTTGATAGAGTGGGTCATTCTTGAGTTGTGTAGTAGTACGATTATTGAGATTACCGAGAAAATGGACGCTGGCACAAAAAAGTAAAAGATGAGAGATTGGACCACTAATCAAATCCATTTTACTAAAGTTTTCAAATCCAAAAATCTTGGGAAGAGACCATAGAGGTATCGCAGCAAAAGCATTAATATAGGCGTATTTTCTTTCCATTGGTGAAAGCCAGAATGAATACAACATACATATTACAATATGTTGTAAAAGTCCATACATACTAATTGGGAAAAAATAATATTGAGAAGGTAAAGTAATAAATTTATAGTACATCATTAAACTGATTGCATCAGTAACAGCACTTATGATACAAAGAAAACTAAATAATTTTCTATCAGTTTTAAATTCGTAGATTTTATGAACTCCTTGTATAAAATAATACACTCCATACAATCCACAAAAGAAACTTACACCAATTGCGGGAAAAAATATAACACGAGCAATAAAAAGGTCAGTAATATTCATAGTATTTTTTTAAAAATATTTAATGATGCGTGAATTTTTTTCAACTACTTTTCATCTTTTGGGGGAGGAGCTATCGTATCTTCTTTAATATTTAATGGCTCATTAGATGTAGCCGAAAAAGTTTTTGTATTATTGGTTGCTTTTTCAAGAACAAAGGTAGGGTTTCCATCAGTATCATAAGCACTATGTA
>CALETH010000142.1 GCA_937920105.1 uncultured Bacteroidota bacterium | reverse complement strand
ATTTCCAAAGCACAACCATTTGCCCAACCAATAATGAGCAAATTGCGAGAATTGATTCACAAAGCAAATCCCGAAGTTGTAGAAACTATCAAATGGGGAATGCCGAGTTTTGATTACAAGGGACCATATTTTAGTTTTGCAGCATTCAAACAACATTGTGCAGCAGGATTTTGGAAATATAAACTCATGAAAGACCCTAAAGGTTACCTTCAAGAAATTTCTGCTCAAGGCGGAAATGCCATGGGAAATCTCGGACGCATAACTTCCATCAAAGATTTACCTCCCGATACAGTGCTTATGGATTTTTTTAAACAAGCAAAAAAATTGAATGATGATGGTGTAAAAATGGAACGTCCGAAACCAAAGCCAAAAAAAGAAATCCCAATGCCGGAAGAATTTGCAGCAGCCCTTTCTAAAAATAAAAAAGCAAAAGAAGTGTACGAACAATTTTCTCCATCTCACAAACGAGAATATCTCGAATGGATTACCGAAGCCAAAACAGAAGAAACTCGCAACAAAAGAATTGCAACCACAATGGAATGGTTAGTAGAAGGAAAACATAGAAATTGGAAATATGAAAGAAAAAAATAGAAGAAGAACAAAAATTTTGGTACATTAAATTCACTTAATAAATACAATATTCATTTTTTTACCATCGTTAATGCTCATACAACAACGCACCATCAAAAAATCCGCAACACTTTCCGGTGTCGGACTTCACACCGGCAATCAATGCACAATGACCTTCAAACCAGCACCAGAAAATTTCGGTATATGTTTTCGCCGAATGGATATGGAAGGCACGCCAGAAATTCCCGCACTTGTTGACCACGTCGTAGATATTTCTCGTGGAACCACCATCGGAATTGGAGAAGCAAAAGTCCACACAGTAGAACACGTTCTCGCTGCAATTTCCGGTTTGCAAATTGATAATATTATAATAGAATTAGATAACAACGAACCACCAATCGGAGATGGAAGTGCAAAACCGTATGTAGATGTATTGTTGGAAAGCGGTTTTGAAAATCAAAAAGCACCAAAAGATTATTTAGTAATTAACGAAACCATCCAATACAAAAACGATGAAAAAGGAGTAGATATTGTTGCACTTCCCACCAATGATTTTCGCATAACAGTCATGGTGGATTACAACAATCCCGCACTTGGAAGTCAACACACCGGACTTTTAGATATGGAAAAAGAATTTGTTAATGAATTTTCCATGTGCCGAACATTTTGTTTTCTTCATGAAGTAGAAATGTTGCGAGAAGCAGGTCTCATCAAAGGTGGAAATCTTGATAATGCCATTGTTATTGTAGATAGAGATTTAAAAGATGATGAATTAAAAAAACTCACACAAAAACTCGGCATCAATCAATCCGTTGTACTTGGAACAACAGGTGCTTTAAACAATAAACAACTTCATTTCAAAAATGAACCAGCACGTCACAAACTGTTAGATTTATTAGGAGACCTTGCACTTATCGGTGTTCCATTAAAAGGACATATTCTTGCAGCACGTCCCGGACATGCAAGCAATGTGGAATTTGCAAAAAAAGTTCGCAAACTGTATCAACAAAATAAAATTGTAAAAAAATATCAACACGATGAAAAATCCGGAGTAGTGTTTGATGTGAACGCATTGCAAAAAATTCTTCCACATCGTTATCCATTTTTATTAGTAGATAAAATTGTAGAATTACAATTAAACGAACGCAGTGTTGGAATTAAAAATGTTACTGTGAACGAACAATTTTTTCAAGGACATTTTCCGGGTGCACCAATAATGCCAGGTGTACTTATAATAGAAGGAATGGCACAAACCGGCGGAGTGTTATTGTTAGATGGAACAAATAATCAAGATGGAAAATTAGTATTGTTTATGGGAATTAATAATGCAAAATTTCGCAAGCCCGTTGTTCCCGGAGACCAATTAGTATTTGAAGTAACCATGCTCAGTCGCCGAAGCCGCACCTGTCAACTTATGGGAAAAGCATTTGTTGATGGAACACTTGTTGCTGAAGCCGAACTCATGGCAACAATTATTGATAGACCAAAAGGATAAAAAATCGTTACGAGATTTGTCAAGTTTTAAAAACTTGACAAATCTATAAATGTAAAAACCAAAATTTATGAACACAAAGCAACACCCAACCGCCATCATCAGCAAAAAAGCACAACTCGGAAACAATATCACTATTGGTCCTTATGCAATTATCGAAGACGATGTTATTATAAAAGATGGAACAACAATCGGTCCGCACGTTTACATTGCCAACGGAGCAAGAATAGGAGAACAATGTTCCATTCATAAAGGAGCAGTGGTTGCAACAGTTCCGCAAGATTTAAAATTTAAAGGAGAGCAAACCACATTTGAAATTGGTGCTCACACCGTTGTGCGAGAATTTTGCACACTCAATCGCGGAACCGGAGAAAATGGAAAAACCAGTGTTGGCAGTAATTGTTTATTGATGGCATACACACACGTTGCCCACGATTGCATTGTAGGAAATAATGTCATCCTTGCAAATTCCATAAATATGGGCGGACATGTTCACATTGAAGATTTTGTTATTATCGGCGGAGCAACAGTTGTTCATCAATTTGTCAGTATTGGTCAGCATTCAATGGTTGGCGGAAATTTTCGTGCAGTTAAAGATATTCCACCATACATTCTTGCAGGAAGAGAACCACTTTCGTACGAAAATCTTAACATCGTCGGACTTCGTCGTCGCGGATTTTCACAAGAAAATATTAATGCAATAAAAGAAGCATATCATCTTCTCTATTTTTCACATCTCAACGTAAGTCAAGCCATAGAAAAAATACAAGCCACACTCACCATCACACCGGAAATACAAAACATTCTCACCTTCATCAAAAATAGCAAACGCGGAATTATTGGTAATCACACACGTGAGTAATCATGTTTCCTTCTCCTTCTCAATCTCGATGGCAATATCGTAATACCGGATTTCATGATGGTACATATAACATGGAGTATGATGAACATCTTGCTCATCAATTACAAGATGGAAAAATTTTGCCAACACTTCGAATCTATGGTTGGAAACCACATTGCATTTCTTTGGGTTACAATCAAAATGAAAATGAAATCAACAAAGAGCAATGCAAAAAATTAGGAATTGATATTGTTCGCAGAGCAACAGGAGGGAGAGCAATTCTTCATGCAGAAGAACTCACCTACAGTGTAGTCATGTTTGCAGAAAATTTTAGCATTCAAGAAATGTCCGCATCCATCAGTAAAGCATTAGTGAGGGGCTTACAATTATTAGGAGCAAATGTTGAATACTCTACTACACAGCCAAAATTTTCTTCACTCTATAAAAACCCAACATCCGTACCATGTTTTACCTCATCAGCAAAATATGAAATTCATTTTCAAGGAAAAAAATTGGTAGGAAGTGCACAACGAAGATTTTCCTCTCCTCATGCAAAAGAAGTATTGTTGCAACATGGTTCAATTCTTATTGGAACGGCACACAAAAAACTTACGGATGTTTTAGTGATAGATGAAAAAACAAAAATGATAATTCAACAAGAACTCCAAGAAAAAACAACAGAACTTTCTACCATTCTTAAAAAAAATATTTCTTTTGATGAAGTTGCTGAAGCAATAAAAAAGGGATTTGAAGAAGAGTGGATGATTACCTTATAAAAAAGAAAAGCGAATCTCAATATATCGGAATTCGCTTTTCGTGTTTAGATAGAGTAACAAATTTTATTTTAACGTATTCACTATTTTTGTCAATTTAGATTTTTGGTTTGCTGCTTTGTTTGGGTGAATAACTCTTTTAACAGCAAGTTTATCAAGCAATGAAACTGTTTCTTTTAAGAAACCTTCTGCTTTTGTTTTATCTTTTTCTGCTCTCACTTTTTTAATCATTGTTTTCATTCGTGATTTTTGTGATACATTACGTACTCTTCGGCTTTCTGAAGAACGAATACGTTTTTTTGCTGATTTGTGTTGTGCCATGAACAATCCTTGTAAAATATATTGAAGTAAATAGAATTTCTAATTTTTTATAGAAACAAATATACAGAGATATTTGTTTTTCTGCAAGATTTTTTTGTTTGAAAAATTTTGTATTACACCATTTGTACAAATTGTTTTTCAATTTTTACATTAAAATTGATTTCTGCTTTTAATGCCTTAAAAACTTTCAGAATTGTTTCGATAGTGGCGCTGTTGGCACTATTTTCAAGTTTGGAAATTTGTGATTTTTGCACACCAACAAGTTGCCCAAGTTGTTCTTGTGTTAAATTGCGTTTTTGTCTTGCTTGTTTTATCATTTTGCCTAGTATATCCATCCGCAATTCATATTCATAATTATCTCTATCTTTTGAACCAACTTTTCCAATATACTTATCCTTCATCTCGGCAAGTGAGTAAGATTTTACTTTTTTTGTTGTCATAGATTTTACTCTTTTTTATTTATTTTCAAAGTACTGTTTTCTAATTTTTACTGCTCTATCAATTTCATTTGTCGGAACTTTGTCCACCTTTTTGATGAAACCATGTGTTGCAAATACTAATGTTCTTTTATTGTCCGTTTTGTCCCAAAACGCAAGAAGTCTAATTTGGAGTCCGGCATAGAAAGTTCTAAATTCCCAAATATCATGTTGCAATTTTTTGAAAAGTCGTGGGTCATTTGTTTGTTCCGCAAGGTCAATATTGTAAAACACTTTTCTTACAGTTTTACTATCAAGTTCAGAAATAAATTTTTCTGCATCTTCTAAAAATTGTGTTTCAAAATATCGCATGAATGTATCAACAAAGTTAGTATAGTAAAAGTTTCCAAATATTGCAACCCGCTGTTGTTATTTTTTATAGTACTTGACAAATAAAACAAAAAGTAGTATAATAATTGGCAAAAAAATAACATTAAAAACACTTTCAACAATTCCGCAGTAGCTCAATGGTGGAGCATCTGACTGTTAATCAGAGGGTTGTAGGTTCGAGCCCTACCTGCGGAGCGAAAACGCTGGCTATGAAAGTCAGCGTTTTTTGTTTATAACAAGTAGGACCTCACAGGTTTTTAAAACCTGTGAGGTCTTGCATTTTATCCAATACTCTTTTTTATTTGTTTTGCCCAATACAAATAAAAAGGAACGCCGCAAAATACAAGCAATAATCCAACCATAGAATCTGCTGTTTGCTCTACAATCGTATTATAAACAAACCATGTTGCAACACCAATAAAAATAATTGGAATTACAGGATAGAAGGGAACTTTATATGGTCGCTCAATATTCGGTTGTTTTTTACGAAGAATAAAAATTGCAACTCCGCCTAAAGCGTAAAATATCCAACCGGCGAAAATCACATAGGTAAAAATTTGGTCAAACGTTCCCGTCAGTGTAAGAATACATGCCCATACACATTGTATCACTAAAGATTTTGATGGTGTGCGATATTTTGGATGAACTTTTTCTAATCCTTTAAAAAATAATTTATCTTTTGCCATTGCAAAAAATACACGAGCGGTGGTCATAGAAGTTGCGTTCACCGTACCAAAAGTAGAAATCATTACCATTGCAGAAATAATTGCACCGCCATATCCGTGAAAAATTGCTTCCATCGTATCAGCAGCAACAAGGTCGGATTTTGCAATGACATCTATTGGAAGAATATAAAGATAGGCGAGATTCGTAAGTGCATAGACAATAATCACAATCACTGTTCCGGTAACAAGTGCAAGAGGAATATTTTTTTTTGGTTCTTTTATTTCACCTGCTAAAAATGTTAAACTATTCCATCCATCGTAAGACCATAATGTTGCAATCATCGCAACACCAATTGCTGAAAGAAGTGTTCCTGAAGAAGGCATTCCCCATAGAGGAAAAAAATGTTCTGTGCTTCCTCTTCCCATACCAAACGCTAAAATTATAATGCTTCCAATGGCGGCTAATTTTAAAAAAGTAAAAATATTTTGAATAGCGCTTCCAAAACGAACTCCAAAATAATTAATAATGGTAACAGTGATGATGGTAAGTATTGCCACCATTGTTACACCGAAATCTTTTAGAGGATAAATATTTCCGATGAGGGGAAGTTTCCATGCTTCTAATTCCGGACTAAGATGAGGAAGGTCAAGAAAATAATTTGAATATTTTGCAAAGGCAACTGCAATACCTGCGATAGAACCGGTTTGATAGACGATAAATGTTGTCCATCCAAATAAAAATGCTGTGAACTGACCGTAGGTTACACGGAAAAAAATATATTGTCCGCCGGCTTCTGGTAAGACGCTGGAAATTTCAGAGTTGGTGAGAGCACCGGCTAACGTGAGAAATCCCGTGAGAACCCAAACGAGAATCATGATTCCGGGAACTTGTACGGCGGCGGCGACATTTTGTGGTGTAAGAAAAATTCCTGAACCAATAACAGAACCAACAACAATGGTAATAGCGGAGAGCAAACTAATACTGCGGGAAAGATTGTGTTCATTAGGATTTGTGGACATAGTACCTCTTTTATAATGTTTGTAAAAATCAAAAGTACTTATTCAAAAGGGAAGAAGCAATGATTAAAAGTATAAAGTATGAATTAAGAATTATGAAGTTTTCGAAGTTGTTAATAATTAAATAGTAAAACACATAATCCATTGTTTATTTTCTACGATGAACCATCGTTGGTGAAGATTGGTCAGTCGGCATGAGAATAATATCTTGAATATTAACATGTGGTGGACGTGTTGCAGACCAAATTACTGCATCAGCAACATCGTTAGGAGAAAGAGGTGTCATACCTTCATACACTTTTTTTGCTTTTTCTGTATCTCCGTGAAATCGAACAATGCTGAATTCAGTTTCTACTAAACCCGGGTCTATAGAAGTTACACGAATTGGTGTACCGTGTAAATCCATTTTCAGTGCTTGTGTTAAAGCATTCACCGCAAATTTTGTGGCATTATAAACATTTCCTTTTGGATACACAAAATGTCCGGCAGTAGAACCAATGTTGATAATATGTCCTTCATTATTTTTTATCATTGTTGGGAGAAGAGTTCGAGTAACATACAATAATCCTTTGATGTTTGTATCAATCATTTCTTCCCAGTCATCAATATTAGCATTTTGAAATTCATCTAATCCACGAGAAAGACCTGCATTGTTAATGAGAATAGAAATATTTTTCCATTCTTTTGGAAGAGTATCAAAAAATTTTTTTACCTCATTTCTTTTGGTAACATCAAGTTGGACTGTATAAATTTTTATAGAATATTTTTTTTGTAATTCTTTTTCCACTATTTGTAATTTTTCTTTACGTCGTGCAATAAGAATGAGGGAAGCACCAAGTTCTGCAAATTTTTCTGCACAGGCTTTTCCTATTCCGCTGGATGCACCAGTAATAAGTACGATTTTGTTTTTGAGTGAAGTCATAAATTAAATAAATAAAAAAGGCGAGAAAAAATTTTCTCGCCTTAGAATGAAAAATTATTTTTTACTGTCCATCTTTTAGTTTTTTTATAAAATTTTTATTTCCTAATAAAAATTTTGCATCTCCACCATCTACAGTGATGTTAATATCTTTTTCGATATGTTTTTCTTTATAAAGTTCGCCTTTAGAGAAGGTAACATCAGCAATAAAAGTACCTTTCATTGTTCCTTTGTATGGACGTAATATAGGACGTCCCATATCATCCATTGGTTTTTTGCGTGGACCTTTAAGATTAATTTCTGTGAGGTTAAGTGCAGTTTTCATTGTTCGTAATGCTTGGAGTGTTTTTACAGTATCTGTTCCTGCACGATAATATTTTCCTGTAACAGTAATTGTATCAGTGTTTGTGTTGGTAAGTACCCATTCACCGCTAAGAGAATCTAAATGATGTGATACTTTTGGGTTTTTAAAATATCCACTTCCATTGATTATTCTATAATTAATTGTTGTTGCTGTATCAACCATTCCTTCAACAAGATTTCTCCAATATTGTTGTGGCTGATTATTTTTGTTTAAAAATTGTAATGCAAAGGTTCTTTTTGTATAAGAATAAACAACGTCACTTGGTGTACCAAGTTCTCGTTCTATAGTAATTGTCCACCAACCATCACTATATACTTTTGTCTTATAATTTGTTGTATCCGTTAATTTAGAAAAATTTCCGTTGGAAACAATTCTACCATCAGCAGCATCGTAGGCATCTGTGGTCTGATTAAATGTTCCATCATTATCTGCTGCTAAAGAACTTCCTATAGATTCAGATGCATCGTCTTCAATACTGCCGGTAAGTACGTCATCATCTTTTTTACATCCTGTGAATGCAAGCAAAAGAAAAAAACTTGCTATAGTGATATATCGTGTTGCTTTCATACAATTACTCCTTTGTGATATTAGTAAATAATGAATTATGAATGGATTTTTTAAATCCGTATCTTATAATAAAAAATCTATGAAAAAATCTCAACTTATCATTTTAGGAAGCGGTTTCGCATCTTTTAGTCTATTAAAAGATATTAATATAGATAATTACGAAGTTATAGTTATCAGTCCGCGAAATCACTTTCTTTTTACACCATTATTGCCTAGTACAACTGTTGGAACAATAGAATTTCGTTCTATCATTGAGCCAATTCGTACGGCTAAAAAAGATTCTATTTATTATAATGCTTATTGTAAAAACATTCTTCCAGAAAAGCAAGAAATTATTTGTGTGAGTGCCTTAGATGGACATGAATTTACCTTATCTTACACAAAGTTAGTGATTGGTGTTGGTGCAGAAAATAATACTTTTGGTATTGAAGGTGTTGAACACTATGGACTTTTTTTAAAAGAATTAAATGATGCTCGTCGTATTCGACAAAAAATTATTGAAAATTTTGAACGTGCTGCAACACCAAATCTTCCATATGATGAAAGGCGACGTCTTCTTCATTTTGTCGTAGTTGGAGGAGGTCCCACCGGAGTAGAATTTTCTGCTGAACTTCATGATTTTGTGACAGAAGATTTGAAACGTTCTTATCCGGAACTCATTCCTGAAGTAAGCATAACATTGCTTGAAGCAGCCGGAAGTATTTTAAGTACTTTTGATAAAACGTTAAGTGAATATACTCTCAAACTTTTTCGAAGACAAAAAATATCAGTTCGCACACAAACACCAGTTGCTAAAGTAGAAAAAGAATTTCTTGTATTAAAAGATAATTCAAAAGTTCCGTATGGCCTTTTGGTATGGTCTACAGGAAATACACAAACCCCATTAATTAAATCATTATCATTTACAAAAGATTCTTTTTCACGTTTGGTAACCGATGAATATTTTCATCTCAAAAATTTTGAAAACATTTATGCCATTGGAGATTGTGCAACAATTGAAGGACAAAATCTTCCAGCAACATCACAAGTTGCACAGCAAGAAGGAAAATATCTTGCACACTCACTGAACGCTTTGGCACATAATAAATCCGTAGAAAAATTTTCCTACCATCATCGTGGAATGCTTGCGTATGTAGGAAGTAACAAAGCATTAGCAGATTTACCGCAAGTCAAAGGGAAAGGTTTTAGCACATGGCTTTTTTGGCGTTCTGCATATCTTACAAAATTAGTTAGTTTGAAAAATAAAATTCTTGTTGTGTTTGATTGGATGAAGGCAGCAGTTTTTGGAAGGGATATAAGTAGGTTTTAAAATTGAGCTTTGTCATTCCTGCGAAACTTGTCCCAACATATTTGAAGTTGGGAGCAGGAATCTATTATAATGGATTCCCGCTAACAACATGCGGGAATGACAAGATTGATTTTCAATAGTTAGCAAAAAATTTTCATGAACATTATCACCATTACACAAAAACTTTCTGTCTATCAAAGAAAAACAATTTCTCCGAAACAAAATCTTAAAACTGCAGCAGTACTTGTTCCTTTAGTAAATGTTGATGATGAACTTCATCTTTTATTTACGAAACGAACAGAACACGTTGAACATCACAAAGGACAAATTTCTTTTCCCGGTGGAATGGCTGATGAAACAGATTCTTCTCTTATTCACACCGCATTACGAGAAGTTGAAGAAGAAATCGGACTTCCTCATACTTCTGTGAAAATCCTCACGTCTTTTTTGGATGATATTCAAACTCCCAGTGGATTTCTGGTAACTCCGATTGTGGGGTATATTGCTCAGTTACCTTCACTTACTCCTAATCATAATGAAGTAGCGGAAATTTTTTTTATTCCATTGGTAGAATTTTTTGATGAACAAAAGCGAAGTCAAAAAATTATTTCTCATAATGGAGAAGAGAAAATTGTATCTTTTTATAATGTGGGAAAAGAACCAATATGGGGTGTAACCGGAATGTTTATTAAAAATTTTGTTGATATTGTGAAGTGATGAATATTGTAGATTACAAAAGCTTTTGAAACTTTTGTAATCTTAAAACATCTTTTTATTGCTTTCCTACATTCAATTTAATATTTTCATTGTAATTATTTTTTCATTCTATTACCATTTTTAGAGGAAATTATGTTCAACTACACCAAATTTTCACTCAGCGTTGTAATGTTATTTTGTGCTGTTCTTCTTCATGCACAATTACAATACCCACAAACAAAAAAAGTAGAACAAATTGATGAATATTTCGGGGTAAAAGTTTCTGACCCATATCGTTGGTTAGAAGATGATAATAGTGAGGAAACCAAAGCATGGGTGCAGGAACAAAATAAGGTGACTGAGGAATATTTTTCTAAAATTCCTTTTAGAAATGCTATAAAAAAACGTTTGGAAGATTTATGGAATTATCCTAAAGAAACCGCTCCCTATAAAAAAGGAGAATATTATTACTATACAAAAAATGATGGTCTTCAAAATCAAAATGTACGGTATAGAAAAAAAAGATTGAATGGAAAAGAAGAAATCGTGTTAGACCCAAATACACTTTCTACCGATGGAACAATTGCCATTGGAAATTTTAGTGTATCAAAAACAGGAAAATATGTTGCATACACCACTTCACAAAGTGGAAGCGATTGGAATGAAGCACGCATTATGGATTTATCAACAAAAAAAATGTTGCCAGAAAAATTAGAATGGTTAAAATTTACCGGATTGAGTTGGAAAGGCGATGAGGGTTTTTATTACAGCCGCTATCCAGCAACAGATGAAAAAGCAAAACTCACAAAGCAAGGACAATTTCATAAAGTTTATTATCATAAAATCGAAACATCACAAAAAGAAGATATTTTAATATATGAAGATAATGAACATCCATTACGATACGTTGGAGCAGGTTTAACAGAAGATGAAAGATTTTTAATTATCAATATAAGCGAAGGGACAAGTGGTACAGAAATTTTAGTAAAAAATCTTAAAAATAATCAACAAGAATTTAGTGTATTAATTCCCGGATTTAAAAATGAAGCAGAGATAATAGATAATGTTGGAGATAAATTATTAGTACAAACAAACATTGATGCTTCTAATTATACAGTAGTTTTGATTGACCCTAAAAATCCATCGAAAGAACATTGGAAAACAATTATTCCCGAACAACAAGAAGCATTACAAAATGTTGGTACTGGTGGGAATTATTTATTTGCTTCTTATTTAAAAGATGCTTCTACAAAAGTAGTGCAGTACACTTATGAAGGAAAAAAGATTCGAGAAATTCAATTACCGGGAATTGGAACAGCAAGTGGTTTTGGAAGTGAAAAAAAAGATAAAGAGTTTTTCTACACATATACTTCCTTTGCATATCCGCCTTCTATTTTTAAGTATGATATTGCTTCAGGAAAATCTACTCTCTATAAAAAATCCGAAATAAAATTTAACGGAGATGAGTACGAAACCAAACAACTATTTTTTACTAGTAAAGATGGAGCAAAAGTTCCCATGTTTCTTACTTACAAAAAAGGATTACAATTAAATGGAAATAATCCTGTACTAATGTATGGTTATGGTGGATTTACTTATTCTTTAACACCATCATTTAGTGTTTCTAATACGTTATTTATGGAACAAGGTGGAATTTATGTTTTAGTCAATTTACGTGGAGGAAATGAATATGGAGAAGAATGGCATAAAGCAGGAATGCTTTTAAAAAAACAAAATGTTTTTAATGATTTTATTGGTGCTGCAGAATATTTAATTGATAATAAATATACCAATAAAGAAAAAATTGCTATTCGTGGTGGTTCTAACGGTGGCTTATTAGTTGGTGCATGTATGACCCAACGTCCCGATTTATTTAAAGTAGCAATTCCACAAGTAGGAGTAATGGATATGCTTCGTTTTCAAAAATTTACTGCCGGTTGGGGATGGACTGTAGAATATGGCAATGCAGAAAAAACCGAAGCAGATTTTAAAAATTTGTATGGATATTCTCCATTACACAATTTGAAAAAGGGAACATGTTATCCAGCAACATTAGTGACCACAGCAGACCATGACGATAGAGTTGTACCAGCACACTCATTTAAATTTGCAGCAACATTGCAAGAAGCACAAAATTGTAACAATCCAACCTTAATAAGAATAGAAACCAAAGCCGGTCATGGAGCAGGGAAACCAACCAGTAAACAAATAGAAGAAATAACTGATATTTGGAGTTTTACAATGTATAATTTAGGAATGGAGTTTAAATAAGAATTTTATAGGGACGGTTGCAAAACCGTCCCAAATTATTTTTGAAAGGACTAATTAATTAATGTTTTGGATACAAATTGTTACTAAATTCATAAAAATTTTACGTGCCGGACAAACCCCTGCACAAATTGCCGGTGGTTTTGCACTTGGTGCGTTAGTTGGTTTTTCACCATCATTCACACTACAAGCACTCTGTATTTGGCTTATTATTTTTGTGTTGGATGTAAATTTATCATCCGCATTTCTCGCATTTACGCTGTGCACCCTTTTCGCATATCTTCTTGACCCCGTTTTTCATCACTTTGGATATTATATCCTCACCGATATTCCATCCTTAAAATCTATTTGGACAACATTGTATAATGTACCAATTGCACCACTAACACGATTTAATAATACTATTGTGATGGGAAGTTTTCTTTCCGCCATAATTCTTTTTTTTCCAATCTATTTTGGGATGAAAAATTTTGTTATTGCTTACAGAGAACGTCTTCACACAAAAATTGAAAAAATGAAAATTTATCAAATCATCAGTAAAAATTCCCTTGTTAAAGCATACGTTCGTATGAGAGATTGGAAGGAGAATTTATGAGAAAGAAATTTATGTTTTTCGCTTTAATACCAATTATTATTTTATCGGTTATAGTTTTTTTCTTTATGGATGGATGGATAGAATCAGGATTAGAATCTGCAGGAGAATCAGCAGTTGGAGCAAAAGTAGAAATAGATAATCTTCACGTTTCACTTTCTCCCATCGGAATAAAAATCGAAAAACTTCAAGTAGCAAATCCACAAAATCCATGGAAAAATATTTTTGAAACCGGACGCATTCAATTTGCATTAAATTTTGGACAGTTGTTGAGAAATAAATACATCATCGAAACAATGGAAGTCAACAATTTTATTTTGGGAACAAAACGAACAACAAGCGGTGCATTACCACCAAAACCCAAACCGAAAAATGAAGAACCATCGTTTGCCGATGAACTCATGAAGGTCATCGAAAAAAAAGCACAAGAAGCACCAGTGTTTGATATTGAACAAATCAAGAAAAATTTAAAAATAGATAGTTTATTAAATCCCAATAATATTAAAACCGTTCAATATTACGATTCAGCAAAAATTCAAATCGCTAATCTTCAACAAGAATGGGAATCAACACAAAAAGAATATGAAAAAACAACGATAGCAGCACAAGAAATAGAAACGCAAATTCGTTCTATAAATATAGATGAATTAAAAACTATAGATAAACTTACGGATGCAGCGAATACTGTTAATACATCCTACAAAAAAATTCAAGAAATGAGTGGAAGTATTGCAACTCGTTCACAATCGGTAAAAAAACAAATCACCACTACGGAAACAATGTTAGCCAATGTTGATGATATTATAAAAGAAGATTACGAACGCATTATGAGATTGGCAAAACTTCCGGATTTGAGTATGAAGGGAATTTCCAAACTTCTTATTGGAGATAAATTATTGAACGAAGCAAATTATTATTTGCATTGGATTGATGTTGGGCGAAAATATATTCCTCAGTCATCAAAAACAGAAGAAAAAAAGCCGGAACGAATGAAAGGAATCAACATTCATTTTCCGGAAGAACGCAGTTATCCAAAATTGTGGATTAAAAAAATTCTTATTTCTGGCGGAACAGATAAAAAACAAGACAGCAATTATATTTATGCAAAAGGTGAAGTAAAAAATATTACGAATGACCAACGCATTACTAAACTTCCTTTAACCATAACACTTGATGCCGATAATGGAAACACAATGTTTTATAATATCAGTGCATTATTTGATAGAAGAAAAGAAGAACCGTTTGATGAATACAAAGCAAGTGTAAAAGGAATTTCTATTGCATCAATGGAAATTGGTTCGCCAACATTTCTTCCCACCACAATGAAAAAAGCAAAAGCGGATGTTTCTGTTGATATAGCAATTCCCGGAAAAAATTTTGATGCAAATGCTACTGTGAATTTTAAAGAAATAGAATTGGTATTTCAACGAGAAGTAAAAAATCCTGTTGAAAGAATTGTGAAAGATGTTGTCAGCCCAATCAATAAATTTGATGCAAAATTACGAATGTGGAACACCAGTGGAAATTTTGATGTTGCTTTTGTTACGGATTTAGATGACCAAATTGCTGTACAAGCAAAACGAGTTCTTGCTGCAGAGTTAGAAAAAATCCGTAGAGAAATTGAAGCAAAATTAAACGCCTACATTACAGAAAAAAAACAAGAAGCAGAAAAATTATTGAATGCAAAAAAAGAAGAAATTACCAAACAGATTTCAGCGTATGAAAAAACTATCACCGATGCTGTAGGAGGTACAGAAGGAAAGACAAAAGAAATAGAAAAACGCATCGAAGAAGAAAAAAATAAACTTGGTGATGATGCAAAGAAAAAAATGGAAGATGCGTTGAAGAAAAAAATAAAAATTTGAAATATTTTCAATGTCATTCCTGCGAAACCTGTTCCAACATGTTTTAAGTTGGGAGCAGAAATCCATTACCTAAAATTCAAAAAAAATGTTTTTAAATACATTTACTCACTAATCAAAATAAAAAATCAATGGACAACACACACAAACTCTACACTGAACTCCAAAAACTGTCTCAGAATTTATGGTGGGCTTGGAATCCTGAAGCACAAACAATTTTTCAAACACTCTCTCCGCAATTATGGAAAACCACTAATCACAATCCAGCAGCAATGCTTGTAGAAATTTCCAAAGAAGAAATTCTTGCACGATTAGGAAATCCAGAATTTGCTAAAGAAGTTGAAAATGTAACAAAGAAATTTTCATCATATATCGCTAATAAAAAAACATGGTCAGCAGAAAATGCAAAAAAAATAAAAAACCCAATTGCATATTTTAGTGCAGAATTTGGTTTTCACGAAAGTGTGAGAACATATTCTGGTGGACTTGGTATTTTAGCAGGAGACCACACAAAATCTGCCAGTGATTTAGGAATTCCATTTGTAGGAGTTTCGCTTTTTTACCGTCAAGGATATTTTGAACAACGCATTGCTGTTGATGGTTGGCAGCAAGAACACTATGTTACAGCAGATTCTCACAAACAACCAATTCACCTTCTTACTGATAAAGAAGGAAAGCCAATTACCTGTTTTGTTAATATTGGATTTAGCAAAATCCACATTGTTGCATGGAAACTTTCTGTAGGAAGAAGCGAAATAATTTTATTAGATACTAATCTACCGGAAAACGAAGAACATTTTCGTAACATCACCTCTCATGTGTATGGTGGAGATATCATGACAAGAATTTCTCAAGAAATAGTTTTGGGAATTGGCGGAGTGAGAATGTTGCGAGCGTTAGGAATACAACCATCAGTTTATCATATGAATGAAGGACATTCTGCATTTCTTACATTGGAATTATTATATGAGCAACATCAAAAAAATATTCCACTGGAAAAAGCAATAAATAATATTCGTCAAGAATGTATATTTACTACACATACACCAGTTCCCGCTGGGCACGATAGATTTGGTAGAGATATTATGGAACACACTCTTGGAGATATGAGTTTTAAATTAAATATATCCATTGATGAACTCATGAATTTAGGACGTGTGCAAAAAGATAATCAGCAAGAAACATTTTGTATGACCGTTCTTGCACTCAAAATGTCTCACAAAGCAAACGGAGTAAGTGCATTGCATGGAGAAGTAAGCAGAGATATGTGGAAAGAAATGTATCCGAATGTTTCTGTAGAAAAAGTACCAATTGGTTCAATCACCAATGGAATTCACGTAAACGGATGGCTTACCAAAACAACAAATAATTTTTGGAAAAAAAATCTTGGAGAAAATTGGGATAATGTAGAAAACTTTCTCAATCCAAAATTTTGGCAGAAAGCAGCAAAATCAGTAAGTGATGAAGAATTATGGGCATTGCGATATGAACTTCGTCGCACACTCATAGAATTTAGTCGCAAACGATTATACCAACAACATTCACGATATGGAAATGGTGCAGCAGTGTATGAACACATTCTCAATCCCAATGCACTTACCATCGGATTTGCCCGTCGCTTTGCAACTTATAAAAGAGCACCATTGTTATTTTCAAATTTTGATAGAACGTTAGAATTATTTAATGACCCACAAAAACCAATTCAATTAATTTTTGCGGGGAAAGCACATCCGCGAGATGATGAAGGGAAAAAATTTATTCAACGCATTCAAGAAATTTCTAAACATCCACTGTTATTTGGCAAAGTAATATTTTTAGAAAATTATGATATGAATGTTGCACGTCATCTTATTTCCGGAACAGATGTTTGGCTGAACAATCCACGTCGTCCGTTAGAAGCAAGCGGTACCAGCGGACAAAAAGTTGCAATTCATGGCGGATTAAATTGCAGCATCATGGATGGATGGTGGAGAGAGGGCTACAACGGAAAAAATGGTTGGTCTATCGGAGGTGATGAATCACCAGAATCAGCAGAAGTGCAAGACCAACAAGATTCAGAAAATCTTTATCATGTTTTAAAAACAGAAATCATTCCGGAATTTTATAACAGAGATAAAAATAATATTCCAACACAATGGCTGCAACGCTTACGCAATGCCATTGCGACACTCGTTCCACAATACAATACACATAGAATGGTTGCTGAATATGTAAAAAAATATTATGTGTAAGATTTTAGTAAAAAAGAAAAACTTTTTTTAGATTTCTAATATTATACCCCGTTTATACGGGGTATATGTTTTCATTTACAATAATGACAAAAAATTTTTCGAAATTACTCACGCCACCCGATAAAAATCTTTTCTATTCTCGCAATGATGCTACTGATGTAAGAATGGGAGAAATAGTTATTCATGAAAAGAAAAACTATCCCTCACAAATAGATATAGGAATTATTGGTGTTCCTGATGATGAAGGAGTGCGAAGAAATTTAGGAAGAGTAGGAGCAAAGCAGGCACCAACAGCAATTCGTACTGCATTATATAAATACACACCATTTTCATTTTTTACGAAAAAACTTATTTCTCAACTTTCCATTGTAGATTTCGGTGATGTAAAAATTGGAAAAACATTAGAAAATACACACAACAACCTTCAAAATATTGTCGAAGAATTATTATCAAAAAATATTTTCCCGATAATTCTTGGTGGTGGACATGATATTGCTTATCCAAATTTTTCTGCCTTATCACAAACATCAAACAAAATCGGAATTATTAATATAGATTCTCATTTAGATTTTCGAAAACCCAATCCACAACGTAATAGCGGAACATCATTTCATGAAATCCTAAAAAATCATTCTCAAAAAATTTCACCAAAAAATTTTGTAGAATTAGGAATACAATCCTTTGTCAATTCATCTCAACATATTAAAGAATTACAAAAAACCGGAGCAACAATAATTCCATTTTCTACCATCCAAAAAAATGGGATAGAAACCAGTATTAAAAAAGCATACACCATTGCAACAAAAAATGCCAATAATCTCTATGTCAGTTTTGATATAGATTCAGTAAAAAATAGTGATGCACCGGGAGTAAGTGCCTCGTTGCCAACGGGCTTAACCGCAGAAGAAATTCTTACAACAGCATTTTTTGTAGGAAAAAAAAGAAAAACAAAACTTATAGATATTGTAGAAATGAATCCCAACCATGATATTGATAACAAAACAGCAAAACTTTCTGCTTCTATCATAATGTATTTTTTAGCAGGATTTCTGGAAAGATGAAAAATAAACTTTTTTAATCGTCATTCCCGCATGCTTTTAGCGGGAATCCATTTTTTAACCTTAACTGTAAAATTTTATGCCAAACCTCATACTCATACGTCACGGAGAATCCCAATGGAATTTAGAAAATAAATTTACCGGCTGGGTAGATGTTCCGCTTTCTTCCAAAGGAGAACAAGAAGCAAAAATTGCGGGAGAAAAATTACAAAAATTCAAATTTGATAAAGCATTTACTTCCAAACTTAAACGAGCAAACGATACACTTCGCATTATTTTAGAAACAACCAAGCAAACATCTATTCCCATTGAATATGACATTGCACTCAATGAGCGTCACTATGGCGCATTGCAAGGATTGAATAAAAAAGAAACAGCAGAAAAATATGGAGAAGAACAGGTTCATATTTGGAGAAGAAGTTATGATATTCCTCCACCAAAAGATAAAACCGAACTTAATCCTGAAGGAATAAGTGAAAGTTTACAAGATACCGCAGCACGCACACTTCCATATTTGGAAAAGAAAATTTTTCCGGAAATTCTTGCAGGAAAAAATATCATTGTTGCAGCACACGGAAACAGTCTTCGTTCTATTATTATGTATTTAGATAATTTAACAAAAGAAGAAGTTTTACAGTTAAATATTCCAACAGGAGTTCCTTTATTGTATGTATTTGATGACAAAGGAAAAATTCTTGAACGGAAGTATTTGTAAGAAAACAGAATACAGAAGTTAGAATGTAGAAGATAGGCAGTGCTAAAAAAGTCCCCTCTGTGTGAAAGCCGAAGCGAAAGAGAGAGGGGATTTAGGGGTGTGTCAAAAAGTAAGAAAGCAGAATTAAGAAGTAAAAATTTAGAAGATAGAATTTAGGAGTAAGAATATAGAAGATAAAAAATTGTGTCTCAGCAACTTTGCGAAAACAAATTTTATATCTTGCATTTGTATTTTTACTTCGCTAAAGTGAATTCATCTTTGATTTTTTCTTTGGAAAAAATACTCATCTACTCCATTGTAAATTGTTCATTGATATTTTACTATTGAAACTACTGCAATATTTTCTTATTATAAAAAGAAAAAAGATAAACTGAAGGAGAAAAAATAATGGCAACAATGATAACTGAAGAATGCATCAACTGTGGAGCATGTGAACCAGAATGTCCCAACATAGCAATTTATTCAGGTGGAGCGCAATACGATTACAAAGGCAATGCAAACGACCCAATTTCTAATGAATATTATTACATCGTTCCCGATAAATGCACAGAATGTGTGGGTCATTTTGAACAAGAACAATGTGCAGCAGTGTGTCCAGTAGATTGCTGTCTTCCAGACCCAAACCATGTAGAAACCGAAGAATTGTTATATCAAAGAGCAAAAGAACTACATCCTGAAAGAAAATTTGAAGAACTCAGTCCAAAAACTTCGCACTTTAGAAAATAAGTAAAAATTTTTGAGATGTTATAAAAACAAAAAGTCGATTTATTTAAAAAATAAACCGACTTTTTTTATTCTTTATAATTTTTATTATTTACGAACCAGCACTCATCGCTTCTTTTCTTTTTCGTTCCAAACGCTGCGAGGTTGTTTTATACCGAGGAACAAAAATTCCTAAAAAATAATTTCGTATAATATACCACCAAAAACTTTTTTCTTTCAAAGAATTATCAATAAGATGGTCTATCTGTTGATGTGCCTTCGGAGTTTCGCTCCAATGAAT
>CALETH010000141.1 GCA_937920105.1 uncultured Bacteroidota bacterium | reverse complement strand
TTACGTGGAAAATCTATTGGTGGTTTCTCCGTTGATGGTGGCGGAATTGTTGCTGGAAACCCTTGTAAATAAAAATTAACTCATCTATAAATTTTATTGTATATCAATATGAAAAACTACATTATTTTTGCTTTTCTTTTTTCTATATCTCTTGTTTCTTACAGCCAAGAAAAAACTGTGGAAAAACGTACTACTACAGATTCTACAACAGGAAACGTAACAACAACAGAATCTGTTATCATATCATCAACAGAAGATATTACACCACGTAATAACATGCTCATTATTAATCCATTAAAATTTTTCTTGTTTTACAATCTTACCTATTATCATAAAATTTCCCCAACTATTGTAGTGGGCGGTGGATTACAAATTCCAACAATAGGTGATGAAAATGGAGTAGGAATTAATGCAGAAATTCGTATTCATCCATCAAAAAAAGCGTTACGTGGATTTTATATTGCTCCTAATTTTTCCTATAGCAAAATAGGAATTCTTAATACTAATTCTGCTGGTATACTTTTGGGTTGGCAATGGTTTCCCGGTGATGAATTTGCAATTGGATTAGGAATTGGTATTGATAGATATTTTGGAGAAGGTGGTAGAAGTTTTCGTTATCGAGGAACTCTGCCAGCACTTCGTTTTGATATTGGTTATGCATGGTAGATACTGATACAAAAAAATCATCTCGCACTCCATGGTTGTGGATTCCCACACTCTATTTTGCTGAAGGAATTCCGTACGTAATTGTGATGACTGTTGCGGGAATAATGTATAAACGTATGGAAATTTCCAATACGGATATTGCATTATATACCAGTTGGCTCTATCTTCCGTGGGTTATCAAACCATTGTGGAGTCCTTTTGTTGATGTTCTCAAAACAAAAAGATTTTGGATTGTTACCATTCAACTTATTCTTGGTGCTTTGCTTGGTGGTGTTGCGTTGGTATTGCCAATGCCGCATTTTTTTCAATATACAATTTTATTGTTTTGGTTAATCGCATTTAATTCTGCAACACAAGATATTGCTATTGATGGTTTTTATATGCTTGGTCTTTCGCAAGAACACCAAGCATTTTTTATTGGTATCCGAAATACATTTTATCGTTTAGCGATGGTGAGTGGACAAGGTTTATTAATAATGCTTGCTGGTTTTTTTGAACAACGTTATTCTCTTCAAATTGCATGGTCAATGGTATTTACAATAACAGCAGTGTTATTTATGATATTTTCTTTCTATCACAAATATCTATTACCATTTCCGGAAGAAGAAAAGAAAAATAATTCCGTACATTTTCAAGATTTTTGGAAAGCAATCCAAACATTTTTTCAGAAAAAAAATATTCTTGTCATTCTTGCATTTTTATTATTTTATCGTTTTGCAGAATCACAATTAATAAAAATTGCTTCTCCATTTTTATTAGATAAACGTAATCTTGGCGGATTGGAATTATCCACCACTCAAGTTGGTTTTGTGTACGGAACTGTTGGTATTATTGCGTTAGTGTGCGGTGGACTTTTGGGTGGGATTTTGGCTTCTCGTAAAGGATTGCGATACTGGTTGTGGGTGATGGTGTGTGCTATAAACTTACCAAATATCGTTTATGTATATCTATCATTTTTTCAGCCGGATAATTTTTGGAGTATTAACATTTGTGTTTTTGTAGAACAATTTGGTTATGGATTTGGCTTTACTGCCTATACATTATATATGTTGCATATTTCTGCTGGTGAGCATGAAACTGCACATTATGCACTCTGCACAGGTCTGATGGCATTAGGAATGATGTTACCTGGAATGTTCAGCGGATGGATTCAAGAAATGCTTGGTTATAAAATGTTTTTTGTATGGATTATGTTTGCAACAATCCCTTCGTTTTTTGTTACAAGACTTGTATGGAAAAAGATTTAAACTATGATTATATGATGTAATGATTACCATGATTTGAATGTAGGAGCGGACTTGTCCCGTTTTATCCCGCCAAGGCGGGACTTATGCGGGATGCAAATCCGTCCTTTTTAGAGATTACAAAATCCGCCATAGGCGGATTAAAAACTTTTGTAATCTTGATAAATTACAATTTTTCTTTTCCCACTTGACAGACCAAAAATAATCTATTAAATTGAAGTAGTTATTTCATTTATTGAAACCATTACTTTAAGTTGCTTTTGGAAAGTGGAGAAAATGTCAAAGAAGATTTTATCTATTATAATAGTAATACAATGTTTTTGTGTTTATAATTTTTCATTTGCACAAAATTCTGTTCAAGAAGAACAGGATTATAGTTTTGGATATGGATTATTTCAAGATAAACTGTATCAATTAGCGTACGAACAGTTCACCAAATTTCTTCTCAATTATCCCAAAGCACTTCGCCGTCCTGATGCTTTAGTGCTTTCCGCAGAATCACAATTTCGTCTGCAAGATTTTTCTTCTGCTTCACCATTGTATCAGCAATTCATAAAAGAATATCCGCAACACAAATTATATCCTAATGCACTTTCGCGATTAGGAGAAATTTCATACAAATCTAAAGAATACAATAATGCAATTCAGTATTATAAGGAAGTTATACAAAAACATTCTTCTCATGAATTAGCGGGAGAGTCTGCATATTGGGTAGGAGAGTCATATCTAAAAATAGAAAATGAAGATTCTGCTTCATACTATTATAAACTGAGTTACACAAAATATCCAAAAAATAAATTAGCAGATTATTCTTTATACTCACTTGGCTGGCTTGCAGAAAAAAAGAAAAAATTTTCGTACGCAATTCAGTTGTATGAAAAATTTCTCAATGAACAAAAAGAAAGTGAACTATATTCTACAACCGTAGTTCGTATTGGTGAATGCTATTTTCAAAATTCTGAATACCAAAAAAGTATAGAATATCTCACTAAAGCAAAATCTTCAATTACCGATAATGCAGAACAATCTCGTGCAGAATATTTAATTGCAGAATCGTATTACAATCTTCAAAATTATCCGCAAGCCCGTGCTTTATACGAACAATTTTTGAAAAAATATCCACAAAATACGCTTCAACGTGATGTGCAGTATTCATACTCATGGACTTTTTTGTACACGAAGGATTACAAAAAAGCAGCAGAATCCTTTAGTGTTCTCACCAATGGAAAAGATGAAATTGCACACAATGCAACTTTTCGTAAAGCACAAGCACTGCAATTAGCGGGTGATACAACCGGAGCAATCACAACATATTTGCAAGTTCCATCTCAACCAAAAGGTGAGTATGCTGATAATGCGTTGTATGAAGCCGGTGTATTGTATTATGGAATGAAAAATTATGATAAAGCGATTGAAGTGTTCAAAAAAAATATTGCAGAATATCCTAACAGTGATGTTGGTGTGGACGCACAACGAATGCTGGGCGAGTGTTATCTTGTACAGAAAAAATTTTCTGATGCACTTTCTACATTTCGTGTGATGGGAAAATCTTCAACTGTTCCTGATTCTTTAAAAGCAGATGCGTTGTTTCAAGAAGCGTGGACTTTGTATAAGTTGAAAAAATATTCTTCTGCCGCACCAGTTTTTTCATCTTTAACAAAACAATTTCCAACACATAAAAATTTTAGTGAAGCACTTTTTTGGGCTGCAGAATCTTATTTTCTTTCAGAACAATTTGATGATGCAGAAAAATTTTACAAACAATTTATTAAAGATGAACGTCAGCCAAAGAACGAAGACGGAAAGTATGGTTTAGCATGGTCTTTATTCAAACAAGGAAAATACAAACAAGCAATTACTGTGTATGAACAGATAATAAAAGAAAATCGTTCCGAAAGATTTTTGTATGATTCTCATTTACGAATTGCGGATTCTTATTATGCACTGAAAAATTATTCTGTTGCTGCAACCACGTATCGTAAAATCATAAAACTCTATCCTAATAAAGAGGATATGGATTATACATATTATCAAATTGCTCAATCGGAATATCGAGCAGGAAGAGTGAGTGAAGCACAACAAAGTTTTGCTGCACTCAATGCGAAATTTCCATCTTCACAATATCTTGACGACGCTCAATATGGAATTGGTTTGTTATTGTTTCAACAAAAAAAATATGAGCAAGCAATTAAGGAGTTTCAAGAATTTGTGCAGAGATTTCCAAAAAGTGAACTTGTTCCTCGTGCATATTATGGAATTGGTGATTCGTACTATAATATACAGCAGTACGAAAAATCCATTAGTGCATATCAAAATATTGTAGAAAAATTTCCCAACTCTCAATATGTTGATGATGCTATCAATGGAATTCAATATTGTTATGTATTGTTGGAAAAGCCGTTGGAAGCACTTCGTATTATTGATGAGTATGTCAAAAATAATCCCAACACAAAAACTTCGGATGAATTGTATTTCAAAAAAGGAGAATTGTTGTATGGACAAAAACAATATGAGAAAGCAATCGCTGCTTATAAAGATTTCTTCAATAAATTTCCTGAAAGCAAATTAATTTCTGAAGCACATTATTGGCTTGGTAAATGTGAACTTGCACTGGAAGATGTAAATTCTGCAATGAATGAATTTCAAATAGTAATAGAAAAATATCCAAGCAGTAAAATGATGAGTGCAGCATTATTTGAAGTGGGGGTTCTGCATTCACAACAAGGAAAACCATTATTAGCATTATCAGCGTTTGATAAAATTGAAACTGAATATCCTAATTCACAAGAAGCACCGGAAGCATCGTACCAACATGGACTTATTTTAAAAGGGACCAATCAAACTGCAGCAGCAATTAAAAAATTTGAATCTACCACTGTAAAATATTTACAATCAATTTCTGCGGATAAAAGTAGAATTGCGTTGGGTTGGTTGTATATTCAAGAAAATCAAATTTCCAAAGCGTTATCATATTTTAAAAATGTTGCAGTAAAAAGAACGGATGAATTGGCGGCGGAATCACAATATGCTATTGGTGTTGCCCATCAAACAAGCAATAATTATAAAGATGCAATTACTGCCTATTTGCGTGTGAAATATGTTTTCCCAACAGCAAATGTGTGGATTGTAAAATCGTATTTGAATCTTGGAGAGTGTTACGAAAAAACAAATCAAAAAGAAAAAGCAAAAGAATCGTATAATCTTGTTTTAAAACAATCTCAAGAAAAAGATATTATTGCTATTGCAGAAAAACGATTGAAGCAGTTGGAGGGAATGTGAGAGTGAAGGTTGTGAATTTACCGTATTGTCATTCCCACGAAAGTGGGAATCCACGTTTTTGTTTTATAACTCATTTGGTTTCAAAATATGGATGCCCGATGAAAACATTCGGGCATGACGTTTTTTTAGTTTTGTACAATGTCAGCAAAGTTTCATTTTTCATTTTTCTTTTTTTTCAATTTAGTATCGCACAAAAAAAAGAACCAACATCATCAGTAGATAGCAACATGGTTTCTTCAACCCAAGAAGCACCGCTTCCTAAAATTGAAATCCCGGAATTTTTTATTACTGGACACGAAGATATTTTTCTTTCACCAAGTACTAAAACATTAATTGAAGAAGAAAAAATATATTCTCCCGAAAATATTTCTTTAAAAAAACAATCTAAGACGGTTTCAACAGAACTTTCATTAAAAAAAGATTTTTCATCAAAGTTTTACAACCCACTTAATGGAAAAGTATTGGTTGGTTTTGGAGCATATACTACACCATTTATTGCAGCGTGGTTCACAAAAATTTTTGAACAAGTTTCATTATTAGCAGATGCAAATTATTCATCAAGTAAAGGGCATGTTGTTAATGCAGGATGGGAAAAAGGTGGAGTAAATATTGAAGGTGGATATAATTTTTTTTCCGATGGAAAGTTAAAAGCCGGATTAAGTTTTGATGCTGAAACATATTATCTCTATGGTTCACCATTGTTATATCATCAGCAACAAATTTTAAATAATTTTAGTGTGTGGACTGGTATGGATTTTTCTTATAATAAAATTTTTTATTCAGGAAAAATTTTTTATAGAAATTTTACTTTTTCTGCAAAAGAAAAAATGTATGAAAATGAATTTGGAATTTTAGCGAAGGCATCTACACAAATTTCTAAATATACTGTGAATGGTTCTTTGGAATATTTTTTAAGTTCACTTTCTATGAATCAATTACAGTCGCAATTTTCACCACAATGGATTGCATTAAAAGCAGGTGGAAATAAAAATTTTACATCATCATTGCAACTTTCTGCCCAACTACAACAATTTTTTTATCGTGGAAATACTACTGAAGAACTAACATCAAAATTTTTACCACAAGTTGGATTTCATTATACAATAGATAACTCATTCAATATCTTTGGTGGATTTTTCCCAACGGTGCAGCAAACAACATTATATCAATTAACACATCGTAATAAATATATCTACAATACTCAGCAACTTATTCCTACAGAAACACCAATTTCTTTTCAAGTAGGAAGTGAAAAAAATTTTAATCAAAATTTAAAAGCAAGCATAACAGCACAATATAATTTAATTCATCAATATCCATTTTTTGTTGATGATACAATGAAAGTTTGGAACGTTTTTTATTTTCCAACAGTCCAACAATGGAAAGGTGAATTACAAAGTTCGTATGAATTTACTGATAAAAATTCTGTTACTGTGTCATTGAATGTAAATTCAACAAAAGAAAACGATTCTTTAAAAACTGTCCCATACACACCACAATATACTGTTGGAGCGTTATATCAACATCAATTTGCATTTCCTTTGCGTGCGGAAATTTCTTCAAAATATATTTCTGAACGTTGGATTGATAAAGAAAATACAAAAACGTTGGGTGGATATTTTTTATTGGGTGCCAAAGGTGATTATGAATATGTTCCAAATTTTCATATTATTATAGAAATACAAAATTTTTTAAATCAACAATATTATTATTGGGATAATTATAAAGAACGAACATTTTTTGTTTCTTTAGGAATTTCTTATGTGTGGTAATTTTGTTATGGATTCCCGCTAAAAACATGCGGGAATGACGTTGCGAATTAAAATTAACTTATAATAGAAAATAAAAATTTTATCATATAAAAACATTATTTCAGGAGGTTGTACCTTATGCCTAATCTTAACACAAAATCAGATATGGGAAAATCATCATCAAGTTCATCATCTCCATCACCATCATCAAGTGGAACAAGTAAATCGGGTGGTTTTCCAAAACTTCCATTTATCATTCTTGCAGTTATAATAGTTCTTTCGGGAATTATTTTTGGTTTGAATAAAATGGGAATAATTAAATTATGGGGAAAGAAAAAGCCAGTTGTAACACAAGTTCAACCACCACCACAAACCAATATGGATACTGAGGGTTTAGCAACATTTGATAATAATCAAATGGCAACTGCGGAAAAACCTGCTGTTGATACTACCAAAAAAGTAAAAAAAGAAATGCCTAAAAAAGAAGAGAAACCAAAAATTGAAAAAACAGAACTTTCTACTTCTTCAACAGGAATGTACGGACTTCAAGTTTCTGCGTGGGAAAGTAGAAGTATGGCAAACGAAGAAGTCACAACATATACAAAAATTGGTTATCCTGCTTTTGTACAAAAACATGGTGGATTATATAGAGTGTATGTGGGTCGTTATGAAACCAAAAAAGATGCAATTGCAACAGGAGAAAAAATATTGCCAATGTTGGAAACTGGTTATGAAGTGATGAAATTAAGAAAATAACACTAAGGAGAAAATATAATAATGAAACTTATAGAATTATTTTTGCGTGGTGGATTGGTGATGTGGCCAATTCTGTTATGCTCTATGATTGCGGTTGCAGTAATTATAGAAAAATTTTTTGTATTGCAAAAGGCAAAATTAGACCCCAAACAATTGATGATGAAAATTCGCACTGCACTTTCTCGTAATGATATTGTGAGTGCTGTTGATGTGTGTTCGCGAGTTCAAGCACCGGTTGCTAACATTCTTAAAAAAGGAATTCTCAAATATAAAGAAGGGCATACTGCAACAAAGGAAGCTATCGAAATTGCCGGAAGAGAAGAAATATTTCAGTTGGAAAAACGCTTGGGTGTTTTGGCAAATATTGCTGGTGTTGCGCCAATGCTTGGATTTCTTGGAACGGTTACTGGTATGATTGCTGCATTTCAAGCCATTGAAAGTGTTGGCGGAAATGTTAATCCTAGTACACTTGCTGGTGGTATTTGGGAAGCAATGTTAACAACTGCTGCTGGGCTTATTGTTGGTATCCCTGCTCTTGGATTTTATAATTATTTTGTTGGAAAAGTTGGACGTTTTATTCATGAAATTGAAGCAAGCACAGAAGAATTTCTTGATTTAGTGAAAAATGGAAATTCAGAAAATATTATCAGCGAACATCAAGAAAAAAATTCTGCACCCAAAAGAACTGTTTTTTCTGATGATGATATTTTTGAACAAAAAAATGATGATTGAGTTTTTTGGAGTAGTGGAGTAGGTAAGTAGATGAGTAGTGGAGTATGTAAGTAGCAAGAAATCTTGTAAATCATTTAATCTTTTTAATCATGGTTAGATTTGAACGAAAGCATAAAGTTGACCCTGCATTTAACTATGCATCACTCACAGATATAGTGTTGCAATTATTAATATTTTTTCTTCTTTCTTCATCGTTTGTTGTAACTTCAGGAATAAAAGTTCAACTTCCAAAAGCACAAACCGGAGAATCACAAACAGATAAACAAACTGTTGTTACACTTACCAATGCCGGAAAACTTTATCTTAATACTGAAGAAATAACAACAGGTACTTTAGGACAAAAACTTATTGCGTTGTTAGATAAAAATCCTAATCAACTTATCATAGTGAAAGCGGATAAAGATGTGAGTTTGCAAAGCACTATAGAAATTGTTGATATTGCAAAAGGAGTTGGTGCACAACGTTTTATGCTTGCAACTGAACCAGCGGAAAAATAATTATGGAAACTATTCTTGATAATAAAGTTCATGGTGTCGTTGCCTCAGGTGCAGTAGGTGGTTGTGGTTGAACCGGTGGCGTTACCGGGGCAGTTGCGCCATTTGGGTCGATTGTGGTCGCCGGCGGTATTTCGGGTGG
>CALETH010000140.1 GCA_937920105.1 uncultured Bacteroidota bacterium | reverse complement strand
TTATCGGTTTCGACATCAGCAATAACATCATCAATACCAGCAGAACGCCCTATAACAAATACTTGGTGAACTTCATCAAAAATTCCGTACAAAATAGTTAACAACATCGCAAATAATAAACTTTTTTGTTGAAACAATATTGTATTTGAAAATCTTAATGCACGGTGAGTAAGCCAACACAAAACAAAAAATACACCTGCATGAAGAAATTTATCCTTACCAAAAACAAATGTTGGAACTTTATTTCCTGGCGTTGATGAAGCAATAAAAATAGCAAGCATCCATAATATCGGTGGAAATTGAAATCGTAAAAATTGCCAAAATTTTTTCACTCTATTCTTTTTTCCTTATAAAAATCTGTTATTAATAATTGCATTATTGCTACTGGAGTGTATGTCATAATATCACTCGCAATCATCCCTCTCTCTCCAATTTGGTCTTTCGCTAAATCACCGGCTTTTCCATGAAGATACACTCCATTGATTGAAGCAGTGAGAATATCATTTCCTTGAGCAACAAGCGAAGCAATAATTCCTGAAAGAACATCACCGGAACCTGCAGTTGCCATACCAGAATTTCCAGAACTGTTAATATACAATTTTCCTTTTGGATTTGCGATAAGTGTATGAGGTCCCTTCAATACCAACACAACATTATATTGAGCAGCAAATTTTTTTGCGATGGCAATAATATTTTTTTGGATTTCATTCACATCCATTTTTACCAAACGAGAAAATTCTCCTAAATGTGGTGTAAGAATAAGTGAAGATGTTTTTCGCGTAAGAAGAAGATTGATATTATTTGCAATGGCATTTAAACCATCAGCATCTAACACAATTGGTTTTGAGATTGTGGAAAGAAGTTGGTAAATAAATTTTTGTGTTTCCGAATTTTGAGAAAGTCCCGGACCAATTAACACCACATCTGCCCAAAAAATTTTTTTCTGTAATTCCGGAATTTGATTTTCAGATAATGTTCCTTCTTTTGTGGAAGAAAGTTCAAACGGCATTACTTCTAAAGTTCTTTTAGAGATAGCAGGAAAAATTGTAGAGGGAACTCCCAACACTACTGCTCCACATCCGGTTTTCATTGCAGATTGTGATGCTAATAATGCTGCACCAGAAAATCCTTTTGAACCAGCCAACACTAACACTTTTCCCACACTATATTTATGTGCAGTGCGTAATTTTTTTGATAATGAAGAAGTAACATCACATTCTTCTATCATAAAAATATTAGAAAAATTTTTTGAAATTATATTAGATGGAATATGAATATCAGCAATATCTAGTTTTCCAATATAGTTTGGAGCATTGTTAAGGAAAAATCCAACTTTGGGTGCAGCCATTGTTATGGTGTGATGTGCTTGTACTGCGATTCCTTTTACTTCTCCAGTTGTAGCATTCACTCCAGATGGAACATCAACCGAAAGAATTTTTGCAGATTGTTTATTGAGCCATTGTACAATAGAAAAATATTTCCCTTGCAATTTTCCTTGAAATGATGCCCCGAAAATTGCATCAATAATAAAATCCCAACGCTGCTTTTTATAATTTTTATTTTTTTCTGAAATCAAAGTTAAATTTTCAAAACCATGTTTTTTTAAAATTTCATAATTTATTTTTGCATCTTTTTGTATTAGCGATTCTTTTTCCATTAAGATAACTGTAACATTTGCCTGTTCTTTTAAAAGATATCGTGCAATAACAAAACCATCTCCACCATTATTTCCTTTTCCACAAATAATAAGAATATTTTTTTGCGATAATGTGCCATACGATTTTTGCATAATTTCTACAAAACAACGTCCGGCATTTTCCATTAATATAATTGATGGAATAGAAAGTTTTTTTGATGCTAACACATCAATCTTTTTCATTTCTTCGGATTTTACAACGGATTGCATATAGTAAAAATATCGTTTTTATTTCCCCTCCTATTTAGGAGGGGACTAAGGGGAGGTCATTAAGTATAAAAACGACCACTCGTGTATTCTCTCCTTTAAGGAGGGAAAATTCAATAAGATTACAAAAGTTTTAAAAACTTTTGTAATCTCGTTATTGCTTATCTCGTTTCACTTGTTCCACCGGGACTTTTTGCTTGTGCCATTCCCACTGCTCTATCAAAACCACCAAAACGTTCATCATAATAATACACAATTGCCGTGTAACGATTGATTGTTCGCCAATCATTTCCTTCCAACGCAATCCAATCTTGTTTTTCTAAACTTCCAACAACATATTGATAATCATACACACCTCGTTTTATCCATTTATGCAATGTGTATAACTGTGATGTTGTATCATAATTCATTTTGTATTTCGGTAAAACTCTCCATTGATTGAATGCACCGACAAGATAAATTTCTTGATGTAATGCATCTGGTAATTCTAATCGAAATTCTACATTCAAATAATCTGAATTTTCTTTTGTAAATGGACGTAGTTTTGCTGCACCATTGGCATCAATTTTTCCCTGTAAAAAAAATCGTGATAAATCTGCTCCATCAATCAATTTTACTTTTTGATAATTAGGATAAAATTTTGTTGATGATATATCTAATCGGCGATATTCGTTTGCCGGAAAAATATCTCGGATGATAAATTTTTTCTTGGGCAACATAAAATTTTCTACAAATGTATCAGAACTTTGGTCATCAACATCTATTCGAGAAGGATTATACATTTTCCAATTTTGATAAATATCTACCGTTTTTACGTTGGCATAATTTAATGTTGGCTCTTCTTTCTTTTCACTTTCGGTGGTGACATTTACATTAACTGTAATAACATTTCGCTGATTGTATGGTGAGTTGGTTTCGGGATAATATTGATTTGTTACATTCATTGATGTTTGGACTACATTTTCTACAACAATAAATCTTCCTTCTGCAAGAATTTTTTCTTGAGCATTGCGGTCAACGATGTAAAATAGATAATTTCCTGAATAGGAAAATTTTACGCTTTCATTCGGGAATGAATTTTTATAATGATAGGTGTATTGCCTCACTCCACTTGGAGCAGCATCGTAAGAAAGTGTTGATGTTCTATCGCGAAAATTATCATTTAAGAAAACATTGTTATCAGCAATCCAATTTTTTGAAGCGTGTTTGAAAATTATTTGCAAGTTTGGCGGATGTGGTGTGTTGACATCAAATTCTATGGTGATAAAATTTTCTTGAAGAATTATTGGTGATTGATATTCATCATCATTGGCGTAAATACGCAATCCAAAAATTTCTGTCGCATTGGTGATGGTGGTAAAAAAAATGAGTAAAAGAAAAAAATAGATTTTCATAGTTTTTTCTATAAAAAAAATTAAGCGTCTATGAAAGACGCTTATGATAATTATTTGACGAAAAAGAATTACGCAATCGTTACATCTTTATAAAGATACACATCTTGAATAGCATTGAGAATTTGCACACCTTCCTTCATCGTTCTTTGAAATGCCTTTCGTCCGGAAATCAACCCCATACCACCAGCACGTTTGTTGATGACTGCAGTTTTTACTGCTTCTGCCAAATCATTTTCTCCAGAAGCACCACCGGAATTTATCAACCCAGCCCGTCCCATATAACAATTTGCAACTTGATAACGAGTTAAATCTATCGGATGTTCGGAACTCAATTCTGAATACATACGTTTATCAGTTTTTCCGTATGCCGAACCTTGCATATTCAACGCCAAATATCCGCCATTATTTTCCGGCAACTTTTGTTTAATAATATCCGCTTCTATTGTTACTCCTAAATGATTTGCTTGTCCCGTTAAATCTGCAGAAACATGAAAATCTTTTTCTTTGGTTTTGAATGCATTGTTGCGTGTGTAACACCACAAAATTGTTGCAAGTCCTAATTCGTGTGCGTGCTGAAATGCTTGGCTTACTTCCCAAATTTGCCTGCGAGATTCCGGCGAACCAAAATACACTGTTGCACCAATTGCCACTGCACCCATATCAAATGCTTGTTTTACACTGGCAAATAAGGATTGGTCATACGTGTTTGGATAAGAAAGAAATTCGTTATGATTGATTTTGAGAATGAACGGAATTTTATGGGCATATTTTCTCGCAACAGCTCCCAACACTCCAAGTGTTGATGCAACAGCATTACAACCACCTTCTATTGCCAACTTCACAATATTTTCTGCATCAAAATAAATTGGATTTTTTGCGAATGATGCACCAGCAGAGTGTTCAATGCCTTGGTCAACAGGAAGAATAGAAAGATATCCTGTATGTTTTAATCTTCCGTGAGAAAAGAGTTGTTCTAAACTTCGCAATACCGGAGTTGGTCTATCCGAAAGTGTGTAAACTTTTTCTACATAATCCGGTCCGGGAAGATGAAGCATTTCTTTAGAAATGGTTTTACATTGATGTTCCAATAATGTTACATCTTTGCCGAGAAGTTGTTGTATGTTGGTGGACATTGTTTTTTCCTTATATTAATTCCAAATAGTTGTGATTTCTTTGAGTGAGTTGAATTTACTATCACTTGATAATATTGGTATATCTAAAAATTTTGCCGTACCTAAAATTAGTCTATCATGAAGTTCATAAAATTGTATTGATTCTGCTACTTTTAAAATTTCTATATTGAGTTCAATAATAGAATAACATTGTTTTTGTTGTATTTGATTTACTATTTCATTAAGTGAAATGGGTATTCTCTTTTTTTCAAATAAATACATTATTTCCATCAAACTAATAACAGAAATAATTAATGTATGTTTGGATTGCTCTGCTTCACGAATGATTTCTTTCGCTTTCTTTCCTATTGGAGATATTTGTGCAAAATGTCTGATAATGACATTTGTATCAAGAAGATATTTCATTAATAACTACGATGTAATAATTGTTCGCCTAATAGTTTACGTGTTTTAGTTATTTCCATTTCAATATTAGATATTTTTTCTATTCCTTTATTTTTCCATATCCCTTCCAATGTTGCTGGTTCTTTAATTTTTTGTTTTTGTTTCTCTTCTTTTTTAAGAAGATTTTTTATAAAAGCATCTAACTCTTCTAATTTTTCATTAGAAAGAAATGAAAGTTCTTTAATAATTTTAGTTTTTTAGATCGGAAGAGCACACGTCTGAACTCCAGTCACC
>CALETH010000139.1 GCA_937920105.1 uncultured Bacteroidota bacterium | reverse complement strand
TTGTTTTAAATTCAATTAAATAATCTTTTATAGATATTTTCTCTTGAGATTTAAAAGACCTCCCTGTTAAAGTAAATTGATATTCCTTATTAGAGTGTAATTCAACCTCCAATATAAGAGAGTTTTTATCTTCAGAATATTTTATTTTTCCAAATTTAGGAAATGCTTCTTCTCCTTTTTCCCCTTCTGATATAGAAGAACCTTTACCAAAAAGCGGTCTATCAAAATTTATAGTTATTTTTTTTATCCTTGCATCTACATTAATATCTCCATTTTTAAATTCATTTATAGAAATTACTTTTGGTCTTTTTTTATCATACTCATTTGTATAGTTATCTATATTAGTTGTGTAGGTTTTATATGCATCAACAAGTTTAGGCATATAACTTTCTAATGTAGGATATATTGTTCTTTGTTTATCATAATTTTCAAGTTCGAGAACAAGTTCATTTATCCACAAAAACCCCCTTCTTAATTGTTCGCCTATCTCTGTATCAATTTCAGATTGAGAGAAATGTTGGTCTTTCATATACTTAATTACAGAAGCGCGAACTAATGCTTCATTAAACATGATTTCCCAATTAGTATATGCTTGATTAAGCATTTCATTTTTTACGGCATCAAAAATTTTTTCTCCACTATTTTTAAGTGTATGTTTATATTTTTCTAATAAATAATTTACAAAAGAATGATTAAATTCATGAAGTAACGTAGGAAAATATTCATTAAGATTAAATTCAGCCATTCCTGAACTATCTGTTTTCCAAACTCCCATAATAGCATATACTTCTTTTTCACCATTTGCATAATTAATTGATGGTCCATAATTTCCACCTCCATTTCCTGCTCCTATAACAATAGTAAATTTTTCTTTAGGTTCTTTACCATAAAAAGTATGATACCATCCTAAATCTAATTTTTCATAGATGGGTAAAAATTTTTCTTTTATATTCACATATAAAGGTTCATTATTTTCAAAAAAAACTTTACACTTTGCATCTATATAAAATTTTTGTAATAAACTCAAAAAGTTTTCCGCATTTTCTTTTCCCCACCTTTCCTCAGGTATTATATCGTTAAACTTTACTAAAGGTTTTAAATCTTTATCTATATAAATTGCCATTTTCATTACCGCATCAAAACCTATTCCATTTTTTTCACGTATTTTTTTTACAAACTCTATCAATTCATGTTTTTTATATGGTTCAAAGTGCTGGTGAATTGCATCTGTATAGGATTTAAAGAAAGTCGTGCTATATTCTTCACTTTCTGCAAGCCTAAAAACTATACTTAATAATTCAATTCTTTCATCAATTTTTGGTTTGTCCATAAAAATTTTTTGCGCAAAAATTTGCACGGATATTACGAACAAGAGCATGACTACCTTTTTTTTCATAGTTTTATCCTTTTAATTAGTTAATAAATACTTTTTGCTATAATCTTTACGGAACAATTTTCTTTCCCGTATCAATCCCTATCCACTCGATATGCTTTTCTAAAAATGGAACTTCAAACATTCTCCCACCAAAACCAAGAATACGAAAAGTCATCATAGGAATTGGAGTAACTTCAATATTTTTTATTCGTTCATCGTACGTTTCCACACCCTCTTGCTCTGCAAGAGCAACAATATATTTTTCTATATCAATGTTTTGATTTTTCAACAACATTTGTAGTTTTGTTGCCAACGCTGCATCATACCACATCGTTATTTTCTTTTTGATTGCAGAACTTGTGTCTAATTTTTGATTTTTTGCTTCTTCTGCTAATAATTCCTGTTGCACCAAAACTGTTATATAGGTATGTAATTGATTTCCAATTATCTGATAGGAATTTTTTGCCGGAGAAAGAAAAAACTTTTTCTCTCGCAGTTTTTCTATTACATATTCTAATGACCAATACTTATTTTGAAAAACTACAAATGTATCTTGCAAAGATAACGAAAGTTTTTGCTTTGCGGTGTGAATATTTTCAGAAGTGAATAGAGTTTCTGATGTTGTATCATGAGGAAAAATTTCGGAAAGTGTTTTGGCAAGTGTTGTAAATATTTCGGGTTTGGAATATCCAATTTTATTTTTTAAAAATTGTTGAAGATATTTTTCAAAATATTCTTTCTCTTTTCGTGTATGAAGAATTTTTTCCACCTGTTTTCGCAATGATTGCGGTGGTAATGATGAGTAATAATCACTCCGCTGGTTTTTTTTTGGTTGAATGATATAAAAGCCGTTTCCGGCAAAAACCGGTGGAGAGGTTGTTCCAATTGGTGTAGTGTATGCAGTTTTTTCTATTGATGGCTCTGCTTCTCCCCACACAACAGTTATTGTATCTGTAAAAACTGCAAAAGAAGAATCTATTTCAAGAATTTTATTATTTTTTAGTTGTAAATATAAAAATTGTGCATCTTCTTCTCTTTCACAAAAAAAATAGGAAAGAAAAATTTCTTTTGTTGCTTCACGGATTCCTTGTTGAATTTCTTTTTCGGAAAGTTGTACTTTTTGTGAAATTTCTTTTCTATACAATTCATCACGAAGCAGCATTTTGTGAATATCAGAAAAACCATCATAAAATGATGAATCATTCAATCCAATCCGCTGTGCTTGTTGTGATAAAAGTTTTTCTGCAATAAGTGAAATAAGAAATTCTCTTTTATCATATTCTACAGAAGAACTTTTACGATGTAAGGCGGGAGAAAATTCAAATCGTGTTACAAATTCTTCTTCGGAAATAAATACATTTCCAACTTTTGCAATGTAAGAATTTTCTTTTGTCGGAAGTTTTTGTGAAAACGAAAGTGTAGTAAAAACGAGAATGGTAAAAAAGATTTTCATGGAAAAAATATTTTTGTAAATAACAACACAATCTCATAAAAACAAGATGAAATACAAAGGAACAAATTTGCATCCGTTCCTACATCTTATAAATTACTTTACTGAATTCTGACTACTGAAAACTACTTCATCACCACCATTTTTTTCACTTCAATAAAATTTCCAGCAACAATTTTGTAAAAATACATTCCACTGGAAAGTTTGCTTGCATCAAATGTTACATAATAATTTCCGGCTTTTACTTCTTCATTCACTAAAGTAGTAATTTCTCTTCCAATAATATCATACACTTTCAATGTTACAAATTCGTTCTTCGCAATCTGAAATTTGATATTCGTTGTTGGATTAAATGGATTGGGATAGTTTTGTGATAATCCAAAATCTGTAGGAAACCAATTATTATTATTGTGATGAACTGATGTTGGAATTCCTAATTCACTATTACTTTTATTAGAAAACACTTTCGCTGTATAGGCAGGAAGAATAATGCTATCAACTGGTGTAGTGGAAACAGACAAAATATTTTGTGTAAAAATATCATACCAATTTCCAGTGTTAAGCCATGGTACATTTTTTACTGTTTGTTGTGTATTACTTAAGTTTGCAATAATAACAACTTGAGAACTTGTTGCTTGGTCATCAAAACCCCATACTAATGTTTTTTGTGCATCTAATTTTTGTAATTTTTGCAACGTTCCATTATATAATGCAGGATTATTTCTTCGTTGTTGTATTAAAGAACGGTAATAATGGTAATGCGTTTTTCCTCGTTCGGTTGAAAGAAAATTCCACTCCAACGGACGATATGATAATTTTTGATTATCATTTTGCCAACCGCGTGGTGCACTAAATTCCTGCCCTTGCCAAAGCATCGGACTTCCCAGCGAAGTGAAAATAAATGTTGCATACAATTTATCTCGCAATACTGCATCATCCACCGAAACACCTTGCCATGTAGTCATTTCATAAATTAATGATTGCTCATCGTGATTGATAGAAAAATTTACTGGCTCAGTTCTATCAGCATAACTTGAAGGTGTTGATGGTGTGTTATTTCCCGGGTATGCACCTAAACCTAATACAAGATTTTCAAATTCTGTTAATGTAGTATTTCTAAATCGTGCTTCATCAAATATCTCATCACGAAAACTATCATGCCATCCGCCTGTTAAATCACTATGATAGATAAGTGCAGGGCTTTCTGGAAGGTGTTCTGCAATTTGATAAATTTCACCATTATATAGAGAATCAATTTTGTGAGTCCAACCCAAAATTCCTTTTGTTGGTTCGTTAACATTCCAACCAATTCCTGTTGTAAAATCATAACGAAAACCATCTATCTTATATTCTTCCACCCACATTTGTAATACGTTGGTAATTAATTCTTGCGTTTCATCAGTCCAATGGTCTATATCTTTGAAAAAGAATAATGCGTTTTCATTATATCGTAAATCATTATAAGACTTAAAATATGGATTGGTTGTTTCATTGGGCTGCATTTTCCATAATGGACTTTCCTCTGTTTGATGATTAAAGACAACATCTAAAATAATTGCAATTCCTTTTTTGTGTGCTTCGTTCACTAAGGATTTAAAATCGGCAGGTGTTCCATAAGCGGGCTCAAGAGCAAAATAGGAATTAAGGTCATATCCCCAAGAATTTCCTGATTTTCCAACAATTCCGTAATCATTAATCGGCATAAGTTCTAACACATTAACACCAAGAGAATCAAAATATGGAAGCAGATTTTTTAAATCATTAAATGTTGCTGTTCCGGATGGTTTGTTATAATATCCACCAGCAAATTCACCAACATGAAGTTCATAAATAATTGCTTTGTTTAACGGTGGTCTTTGATAATTAGAAGCATCCCACACAAAATTATCTGCAGTTAAGCCATCAGCACCTGTAGAAAAACGTGTTCCAAAATTTCCCACATATCTTCCCCAAGGGTCAGTAATTTGTTTTCCATCTTCAAATTCATAAAGATATTCGTACGTAGTATTTGGCAAAAGTTTCATATTTAACCACCAATCATTTGTCGTAGGATTTTTTCGTAATGCAACTGGTGTAACCGAAAATAATGATTGTCCTACAGGAGCAATTCGTAATAATACTAAATTTCTTTCACCAACTCGCAAACGAAATGTGGTAGAATCATTGGATTCTAAACTTGGTAATGTTACTCCATGTTTTGCATAGGTTGGGAGAGAAATTTGTTGGATGGTGTATCCGCCTTTTTCAAAAACTATTGAATCTCCTAAATTATTTTTTGCTATTAATTTTATATATCCTAATGTAGGAATTGGTTGCAATAATGTATAATCAAGAATTCGTAAGGTATCATTGTAAAATTGTGTAATATCAGTTGATGTAAGAGCAGATTCTTTATTTATTCCTGAATAACATTCTATAGATTTTATTGTATCACTATTTGCATGAACCAAACCAATGGTGATTTTGGAAATTTGATTGTTAGTTTCCGTTGCATAATATTGAAACCAAAATAATTTGGAAAGACGAAGCACAGAATTATTATTATCTGCAGGATTTGTTTCAGGATTAAGGGGGTCACTCATCCAACCAGAAGAAATCCCTCCTTGATTCATTTTATATTGATAGACAGAATCCCCTAATGGTGTACGGGATGGGTCATGAATTTTAAATGTATATGTTTTGAGCCAAGCAGAAAGTAAAGCATTGTATGTCATTTGTGAAGCGGCACCGGGAGAAATATTTCCGTTGGAGTTTGGTCCCCAATTATTAAACTGCCCGGGAACAAACATTGTTGGGCTTGATGGTTTGTGTGCTCGAAATGTGATGGTAACGCTATCAGATGAATTAGCAAAAAGTGTGTGTGTAGCAAAAAACAAAAAAATCAGTAAAGATTTTTTTTTCATACATTCCCCTTACGATAAGAAATTATTTAATAAATATTTATCAAAATACTTATTAAATAGAAAAGAGACAAATGTTTTTTCTGTGCCCCAAACCCTGCCAGCGTTATAAACGCTGGCAGGGTTAATTGCCATGTATAAAAACAAAAGCCATCCTGTTTTTACAAGATGGCTTTTAGAGTAACGGATTTACATTCCGCAGAAACAGAACAAACCCGTTTCTACAATGTTGGACTAAAGTCCAATTTTATTTTTGTTATTATGTTCCCCGACATAAATGTCGGGGCTATTTCTCATTTACTTATATACTTATCTACTCCATTACTTATTTCATTAAAATCATTTTTTTGACTTCAACAAAATCTCCAGCAGTCATTTTATAGAAGTAGATACCGCTTGCATACCGAGATGCATTAAAGGCAACAGAGTGTTTTCCTGCTTTTAATGTTTCGTTCACAACAGTTGCTACTTCTTGTCCCAACATGTTATAGATAACCATTTTTACTGCTGCTTGTTTTGGAACTGAGAAATTAATGGTTGTTGTTGGATTAAATGGGTTTGGATAATTTTGACTTAACTCAAATTTTTCTACAACACCTGGTTGTGATTTTACACTGGTTGGATTTTTTGGTTGTTGTAAATCATAATCCCATGCATCATAGAAATTAGGATTGATGCTTCCCCATTGAGTGTATATGGTGTAGACTGTATCTATATCAACAATATTTTCATAATGATTTAATCCATAGTTACTTTCATTATCTCCACCGTAAATACCAAGTTTGAATTCTTGACCTAGTTTATCGCTTGTGGTATACAATCTTTCAAATGTGTAAATTGTATCATTGGCAGTAGCATCACCATGAGTACCATCATCCCATAATTTTTTATTTACATTATTTCTCAAATTGAGTCCCCAATAGGTTCCATTATCATCCCAACCACCTACAGCAGGACCATTCATCCAAACTCCCCATGCTTTAATACTATCAACAAATTTTACATGAGCATTTCCTTGTTGGTCTTTCAAACTATCTCCACCAAGTAAAATTTGGTAATATGCTGGTTTCATATTTACAACCCATTTTACTCGTACATTTTGAGCAAGATTTTTTTGATTTGGAAATATTGGTTGACGACGAGCATTATTAACGCTTGTAACAGTATCTAATATTGTAAATGACTTAGAAGGAACTATCATTTGTCTTCGTTCTTGCTCTGTTGAAATAGAACCAGAATATTGAAAGTTAAAATAGTTTTCTCGTATGTTATTTCCGTTTTTCTTTAAATAATATTGATAATCAAGAGGTTTATTAACAGAAGTAATAATTGTATCCATAACTTCATAAATAGACCCAGTAAATCCTTGCTTTATCAATTCTTTTTCACGTCCTGATTCTGTCGACGTTCCAAAAAATCCTGATTGCACGACTATTGTATCTGCATTAGAAAAACCACCTTTTTGGATTGCGGTTGCCATATTCACACGATATTTTACAACAACTGTATCTTTATTTTCTCGTGTAACGGGCTTTTGGTTATCAAAATAAGCCCAATATAAAGTTGTATCTGCTAATCCCACTGGTATATTAAAAGAACGATTTGGTTTCCCTCCTTGTAATTCATCTTTTCCCCAATCACTACCAATTAAAAATTTATATTCAACTTTCTCGCCTACAGTAAAATTAGATTTTCTAAATTTTAATCTTCCAGAGAAAAACCCTGTTTGTCCTTCTCGTTGTAAATAAGATGATGCACCCCAACTTAAATCATCACCAGGTTTTCCACCACCACGAACAGCTATAGAAGTATAATATGCATCATCCCATGCAATTGAAGGATAATCTCCATTTATCACAGCATCCATATTTACACGAAAATACACATTAATAAATGTGTCAGCAATTGCTGTCCAAGGTCTCCAATATTGGTCTTGATTATTACCCGTAAAATTTGGGAATTGAACTGGGAGAATAGTATCATTATTCGTAACAATATAAGAACGGTCTCCTCCGCCAAGTGGGTCAGCAGGATTTAAATTACTTTCCCAACTTCCTGGATGGATTTTAAAACGAATAGTATCATCAACATTAAACTGACCTGTCCAACTCCAATAATCTCCACCAATATTTGTTAATACTGCTTTGGTAGTATCTTCCCAATAGAGAGGCGCTTTACTTCCTCTAATTTGAACAACCGAATTTGGACCGATAGTATCACTCACCGTTGCTGTGTTGACGATAAATGTTACGTTTTTCATTTGTGCACTTCCTATTGAACTACAAAAAAGTGCAAACAAACAAATAGAAAGTATCTTTTTCATACTTTACTCCTATAATAAATTAGTAAATTAGTTAATTGTTTTTTGTTGCAAAAATCTGGATTCCCGCTAAAAGCGTGCGGGAATGACGTTTTTTCTTTTTATGGAATGGTTTTGCAACCATTCCTACTTACGATTAAATCTTTAAAATCCTATTGCTAAAGCAATGGTATTTAAATTTCCAAAAGAACCAAATTTGTAAAAAGCATAATTGACTTCTATTGAAGCGATATTTTCCATCGTATATTTTAAGCCGGCTCCTAAAGAAAGTCCTTCTTGTTGTGTTTCTCTATTATAAAAAGATTCTTTAGAAAGAAATGATTTATAGCCTCCTCTTACAAAAATCATATTTTGCCAACCAATTTCTGTTCCAAGATTGACTGATTCATCACTATCATTCGGACGTAATGCATCTACGGCAAGCGTTGCTGTTACCATATCATTTTTTATCACATCCATTGCAACTCCCACTCTAAAAAATAATGGCGTAGGCCACGCATCCGTTTTGAGTTTACCAACTAATGTACTTTCTCCTTCGGTATCTAATTTTTCATACAAATCGCGTCCATCTAAGGTTAAATCTCCACCAAAGTTGGACATTGACATTCCTAATCGCATTCCGTTAAAATCCGTAACATATAATAAACCAACATCAAATGTCATTGTGCTGGCAGATTCATTCCATATTCTTTGAGTAACATATTTTGCCGAACCACCAATAGAAAATTTATCGGTCAATCTTCGCGAATAGGAAAGTGCAAAAGCAAAATCATTGGCAGACCATCGTTCTCCTGTTCCTTCGGGAGAACTTTCTGTTGTGATTTCCTCTTCTCCATATCCGAGATTGGTGATGTTGACTCCAAAGGTATTTTCATTATCTAATTTTACTAATAACCCAAACCATTGAAATTTTGTTTGCACTAACCATTCTGTATTGGAAAAAACAAATTCAGAATTTGTGGTTTGTGCTGCAGCACCGGGATTCCAATAGAGTGATGTGGCATCAGTTGCAGAAGCAACAAAGGCTCCACCCATGGCAATGCCTTTTGCACCAACAGGAATTCCCAAAAATTGTGCAGCGGTTGTACCAACTTTGGATTGGGCAATGCCGTTAAGAGTAGATATTATTATTACAAATACTATGATTGGTAATTTTGAGAACATATTTTTTTGTTCTTGGTTTGTAGTTCTTTGTTCTTTTTCTATGGATTCCCGTTTAAAATATGTGGGAATGACAATATTTTTTGATATTTGATTTTTTCTTAATTCTGCTTTCTTACTTTAACAGGACACCCCTCGTTCCCCTCTCTCCATCGCTCGCTCTATCACACAGAGGGGAGTTTTTTTTTCTATCTTCTATCTCCTACTTGATAATCGCAATTTTTCCTGTTTTCTTTCCTACAGATGATTCCACAACATAAAAATAAACACCAAATGCAATATCCAAATTTTCTTTTGTTTTTAAATTCCACGAAACAGTACCATCTTCCATATTTCCATCATGATTGAGTGTTATGATGTGTTCACCACGAGAAGTGAAAATATTAATTTTTGCATCTGCCGGAAGATGTGTAAAATCTATTTTACGATTTCGTCCGCTGGTAACTCCGGGATTTAATGGTAATTCAAATGATGAAGAAACGACATACGGATTTGGCACTACTTTTATTTTCGATAAATCATCTTTTGCTCTATTTTCACTTATTGTTGGTTTTGCAACGGTAAATTCAAAATTATCTTTTTTATTAAATGGAATTGTTGTTTTGATATTTATTTTATTTACACTAGTAAAATCATACACAGTATCTTTATTTCCTTTTGAAAATTCTATATACCAAGTATATGTAAGTTTACCAAATGAACTTTCTTCTATGAAAGCAATTTTATCACCGATAGAAACTTTATTATTAAAATCATCGTCTGCATAAATAAATTTTATATATTTATTATCAAGTTCACTAAATATTCTAAATTTAACTGGTATTGGGTCTGGTTGTAATTCGTTTATATAAGTAGTATCAACAACCTTATCTGAAAATTCAATAACATAATTTCCTGGCTTCCTAATACCTTGATATAACGTTTGCCCAACATTTATCCTTAAAGGTGAAACAGAAAAATTATAAAATTGTTGTCCCACCCAGCCTGTTGCACTATCTATTACTTGTGCTGACCAATAATTATTAAAGACTAACTGCACTCCATCAAAAATATCTGCGTCTTTTGTTTCTGGTGCATAAGGGCTATTCTGCATGTTAGGACTTCTATAGATAGGATAATATTGATATTCAATAGTATATTTTCCAGAAGGTAAATTTCCAGAATTTACTCCTCGAATGGTTCCTTTTGCTGTATCTATTTTATAATTCGCTGATGATACAATATTTCCATTTTGATTTTTTACAGTAATGGTATTTCCTACTAAATTTTTTCTTTGCAATGTTACAAATGCTGTATCTTCACTGGTAAATTCTTCACTAACGGTATTCATATTTCTCACAGAATAGAATGTTGTTGTTTTATCCCATTCGGTAGAATCCTGTTCATCTATTTTACTATTGTTGTTATTATCAATTCCATCATTTTCGGTATCAACAAATTCTACTTGATATGTGTGTCCGGTTACCTTTGTTGGGTCAACAACTTTATAGGAAATACTTCCATTTGCATCTCCACGAAGATGTACTAACTCATCTTCACTTTTAGGTGCTGTATAACCACTACTTTTTGCATTGGGAACAACAACGACAACATTTTCATCATGTGAAATTTCTCCACTTGGTGAAATGGAAATAAATTTTGTGTTTTCTGATGGAAGAATTTTATTAGCATCGTCTCCTCTATCATACGCAACAATGGCATAATAATATCGCTGTCCATTTTTTACATCATAATCTACATACGTGTGTTGCAAACCGTTATCACTTCCAAGATAAATTGGAAAACCTGCTGTTGCATCATATAATTCGCCTGTTGCTTTGAAATATCCTTCAATTCCATTATCCATATCAAATTGTGCAAGCGGTATATATCCTTGCGGCGTTCCTGAACCATCAGTAATTGTAAAAATATCGCTAAAATTTGGGTCTGTAGATTTATAAATTTTATATCCTTCAAAATCTTTTGTTTGTAATACCGGGTCAATACTTTCTTCGGCTTTTCTATCCCAATATAATGTTACTTTTCTATCATCAGCCACAGCAGTTAACGTTGGTCTTTCCGGTGGTTGCGGAAATTGATAATTTGCATCGTAAATTTTTTGTACTGTTTTTTTATTTTTTAATAAATCATTAATATCATCATCAATACTTCCACCACGCCCGCCACCATAGACTAATGCAAGAGAAAATCTTTCTGTGTTTTTTGCAAGAAGTGGAAAATATCCTGAGCCATACATAAAATCTCCATCTTCTCCTGCTTGTGGACGATTATCTACTATAGAGACTGGTACATCAAAAAATCCTGGTGATAAATTTTTCCATAATCCTTCATCATTTCCTAAGGCTATTGTGTTAGCAGGCGCCGTATAAAAAAAACTTGTTAGACCTATTTGGTCAGATTCACTTACATCAGTTTTATCAATATGGGGTTCACCAGGAAGCCCTGTATCAAAACCATTATTATAGCCAGATGTTGGTTGATTATCCCCTTCACCAAAATCTCCGGTTTCTTTTATACCATCTCTTCCCACATCATCCAATGATGTCCAATCATTATCATTATCAATTCCATCATTACGTTTTTCATCAAGCATACTATAAGGATTGTTTACTTTTGTATAATCCACATATCTTACAGGACGTAAAATATCAATGAGTGTTTGATTAGTTGATGATTTCTTTATTTGTCTATAGTGTAAATAATAATTTTCATCAATTAAACCATCATAATCATTATCAATTCCATCATACACATTATCATTAATTTTATTATTAATAATATTTCCTTCTGCAACTTTTGTTATTCCTGGACGAATCCAACGGGTTAAATTGTGTGTTGTGATTTGTACAGAATCAACATTAGGAATTGTGTATAATGTTCTACTATAATCATTATTGATAAGAACTATTGTTTTTCCTACTGATAATAATAAGGAATCAAAACTTGTAGATGTAAATTGCGACATAGATAATCCTGCAGGAGTATTATCAGCATCTCCATCATTATCAATTCCATCATAAGGATTTCCAGGGCTTTCCAAAAATGCATAACCAACCATACCAATTGGTCCAACCCATAATGGATTAGTGGTATTTCTTCCATAATCACCAGTATATGTAATATTAGTATTTACATCATAAAAAGACCAGTCATCATTATACTCTTGAGGACCATCATTTGCACCTGTTACTCCAATATATGTACCAACTATCATTCCAAACACAACTTTATCATAATTAGTTGTTCCTGTATTCGTAATTTCGTATAACCAAAAAGTATTATCTTTTGCTAAAAATTGTGACCATTGCATTGCACGAACACGAACTTCTAAACCCAAACCATTTCTTGTTAATTTTGTAGTATCTGGTTTGAATGCTACTTGTAAAGTATTATTGTTAGAAAAATTAAAACGTTCATCATTATTATCATCCATCATAAAATAGGTCTCTTGGTCTGCATTCACTTTTTTTCCAAAATATCCATTCCAAGAGTTTTTCCAACCTGGGTCAGTAACATCTCCCATTTTATCGGGCCAAAATGGAGGCCATGAATTTTTATCAGTACTAATAGCAACTTTTTGTTGATTGGCATTATTATATCCTGCAATAGGTTCAAATGTCCAAAGTTTTCCAGTTTGTGGATTTTCATCTTTTAATATTGTTGGACGTTCAGTTGGTGTTGTTACTACAGAATGAAAGGTTTTATTATTAGATTTTACTTCCGCACCAACAAGTGGACTTACATCTCCTAAATATCCATTATTATCATTTTTCCATGCTCCACGTGGACCACCAGAAGCCGGTTGCCCAATAACTCCCCAATTACCAAATACTGTTCGTACTTGGTTTGCATTCATTACTGCACTGCGGCGGTATTCAGGTCCGCTTTGTGCAAAAATTTGTTGGATGGAAAAAAGAGAAATAAGAAAAATATGTTTCATCTAAAACTATGATTAAATGATTTTACAAGATTACTATGATTTTTTAAAATTGCTAAAAAATAAAATTGACTATTTTCTCAAAATGGATTCCTGCTTTCGCCCCGATAAATCTGGACAGGCAGGAATGACACTATCACTCACAACTGATAACTCATAACTGAAAACTTTAAAACTCCACATTTACACCAAACTCAATACGGCGTGGTTCGGAATACATTATTGGAAGAGTAAATCTTTGTTCAATCGTATTAACGTACTCTTTTGGATTGGTTGCTTTTACTCTTGCTTCATCAGTGGTAAAACCAGCACGGCCTGTATCATCAAAAACATTTGTTTCGTTGCGAATATCTAAAATATTAAATACTCTTGCAAAAACTACACACTTTAAAATATCAAAAGGAATTTCATAATATGCCCGTATATCCATATTAAAAAATTGTGGTTTGTTTTGAGTGTTTGTTAAAATCGTAGAAATATCTTGAGAACTTCGCGGAGTGTATGGGGTTCCACTTCCATATTGAGCAATAGAACTTGCTCCCCAGTTTTTTTCTGCATAAGAAATAGTAACATTTAATGTATTTCTTTGGTCCCAACCAAGCGGATTTAATTGCACTTCCGGTTGCGAACCACCAGCAACTGCATTGCGAGATTCTTGCGGGTCAGAGGCACTTCCTTTGGCAATTTGATAGGTGTAATCAATTGTTGCTGTTAATCCATCAGAAAATCTTTTGTTGACTGTTAACACAATTCCTTTCACAAATCCAAAATCACTGTTGATGTATTTACTATATTTTGATGCACCACCGAAAATAATTATTTCTTCACCACGTGTTCCTGCAAGATTTCGTATATCACGAAGATAGGCAGTAACATCTGCAGAAATATCATCTGTTAATTGTTGTTGCAATCCAATTTCTCCACTAACCGTTTGCTCCAAATCTAAATCAGCATTTCCTACAACACCAACGTTTCCTGTTCCTAATCCTAATTCAAACTCAGGATTTTCATAGAGTCGTTCAAAACGTGGAATTTGTAAAAAGTGTCCATAGGAAAAATGCACTATTCCTCTATCAGTTATTGGAAATGAAAAACCAAGTCGCGGACTTACTCCATACTTTGATGTTGCATTTTTGTACCAATATTTTTTCCGTTCAGCAACAGTTTTATCAGTTTCGCCAGCATCTTGAAATCCATTTCCATTCACATCATGAAAACGGTTTGATGGTTTTATAGGAGAATAAATACTTGGGTCGCTTGGGTCCCTCAAAATTACACCATCGGGTTCAAAATAATCAAAGCGAACACCAATATTCACAATCATACTTTTAAATTCCATTTTATCTTGAACGTACGCTGCAAATTCTAATGGATTGTGAAGTGATTTACTGTGAAGGTTTGATGAAATTTCTGGAATTTCTGTAGTGATGTAGGGACTGCTTGTTGCGGGATTAAATGTTTTTTGAATATCAATTGGAACAAGTGTAATATTTTCTGAAAACATTTCGTGTCTTCTTCCTTCCACACCTACTTTAATAAGATGTGATTCAGTGATTTGTGAAGAAAGGTCAACTTTGCCAAGAAATGTTTTTGTATAACGATGTGAACGATTTAAGTCTGTTCCCCCAGTATAAAAACTATAAAAATCAAATTTCTTAAATAAATCCGGATGAGTATATTTGGGGTCATGAGGATTTTCGTAAACATAATATTGTACATCTTTATCAAAATACGATGCACCAATGTTATAAAAAGTGCTTGAATTTAATGTATGAGTAAATTGTAGAATATTAGTAAGACTTACTGTATAGGTATTTCCATAACCATCAGGATTATAGAAATAACTACTTTTTTCATTAAATCCATCATACACTTTTGCTTTTGTATTATCATAAATAGAATTAACACTAACTTTCATTAACGGAGTAATTCGCCAAGTCAGTTTTGCTTGTCCGTATTTTCGTTCACTATCATTCATTGGAACAAGTTCACCATCTCCCATTCCTTCTGTAGAATCTCTATATAAAATAAATTTTTGTGTTGCATTATCTGTGTAGGAAATATTGGAAGGAGTAAATTTTCTGATACCATTGAGATAACCACCAAAATAAATATATCTTCCATTAGCAAAAAATGTTAATTCATCACCAAGAATTGGTCCGCTAATATTTGCTTCTATATTTCTGATGCTGTAAGGTGTTGGTTTATTTAATCCCGGGAAAAGTTTCGTGTTTGTAGAAAAATAATCTCCACCATACACACCAAAACCACCAACAAATTTTGCACCACCCTCTTTGGTTGCAATGTTCACTATTCCAGACATTGCTTGCCCATACTCTGCATTAAATGCACCGGAAACCAACTGCAATTCCTGCACAAGACTTTTGTTAACTTCTACTACTTGACTTCCGTTAAACGCATCTGTTACCGGAACACCATCAATCCAATACGCAACTTCACCACTTCTTCCACCACGCAAACTTCCTGCAACAAAACCTGCTTGCAAGGAAAGCACTGCTCCAACTTCTGTTACTGGTAATGCAGAAATTTGTTCGCTTCCCACAACAGCAGTTTTTGCTGTTAAATCTTTTTGCACTAATGGACGTTCTGCAACAATCACTACTTCGTCTTTCATTTCCACAACAGAAGATTGTAATTGAAAATCAATCGTTGTTGTTAAATCAATAGAAACAGAAATATTGGTAATTGTTTGTTTGTTGTAACCAATAGCCGAAGAAGAGAGTGTATATTTTCCTGGGGGAATGTTGAGGATAACATAATATCCATCAAAATTTGTTGCAGCACCGTACGAAGTTCCGTCAATCATCACACTTGCACCGATAAGTGCTTCACCTGTTTTTGCATCTTTCACTACACCGGAAATTTTTCCTGTGTTACCAGCAAAAGCAGTGTACGTAAAAAATCCCAACAAGACACTTATTTTGAGAAAATGTATCTTAGTGGGATTTTCTATTTGCAAAAATTTTTTACGAGAAGATTGGAATAAACGTCGTAACAAAAATATCATATGTAAATAGCTTTATTTCTATATTTTTTATTTAAAGAAATTTAATTGATTACGTGATGAATGTCAAGAGAGACAAATTAAAAATATTATTGATGTGATAACAGGTTTGTTATCTCTCACACTGTGTTCTTTGTCTCATAGTAAAGAAAAATTCCTTTGTATTCTAGTGGTGTTAATCATAAACAATTATTTCATCATTTTTAATAATGAAGGAGAAATATTATGTGTAACACATCTCGTTTTTCTCGCACAGTTGCTGTATGGGTGTTTCTTTCCACAACGATTTTTACTCAAACAAAGGTTTGGGTTCCAGATGCAAATTTTAGAAATGCTCTTATTAACCACACACCAAGTTACAATATTACCCAAGGTGTTGGAGATACTGTTATTATACCAAATATTGCAGATGTAGATACGTTAGATGTTAGTAATAAAAGTATCACTAATTTACAAGGAATAGAAAAATTTACAGAGCTACAGTATTTAAATTGTGGTCTCAACCAACTCACA
>CALETH010000138.1 GCA_937920105.1 uncultured Bacteroidota bacterium | reverse complement strand
AATTTACTTGTTCTGTTTTTTCAACAGATATTTCTTGTGGTGAGGTAGGTGGTTCGTTATTGCATCCTATGATGAATAATGAACTCAAGATGCTGGAATAGATAAGTGGTTTCATGAAGGGTTTTTCCTTTCTATGGTTTCATGTTACTAGAATTATTTTGTTTCTTTTTATTTTCATTCCGTATATTCCTTGATATTTTGTCGACAACAAATATTTTTATAAGGAGAGTAATGATAACAATACTAAATGAGATAATAGCAGTTTCCATGGAATCCTCACTATTTATTTTTCTTAATTGTAGTAATTTAATTTTGAAAGTCAAAAAAAAACGTTGCTTTTTCGAAAAAAAATTGTATTATCAAGAAAAAAAAGTGGTTAATATTAACCAATAAAAAATTTTGTAAGTACTGTCGTTTTCTTGCAAACTACAAAAAAAAATCCTATATTAAGTCCAGTTTATTTTACGAAAGGATAGAAATTGTTATGGCAAAACGCTGTGAAATTTGTGGAAAAGGACCTCTTGCAGGACATCATGTAAGCCACTCAAATAATAGAACACCACGCCGTTGGTTACCAAACTTACAAAAAATCCGTGTACTAGTAAATGGTACCGCACAACGAATGAAAGTTTGTACCTCTTGCATTAAAGCAGGGAAAATTCAAAAAGCGGCATAAATATTTTACAATTGTTATTGTAACAAAAAAGGTCATCTATCATACGATGACCTTTTTCATTATCACTAAAAAATGTCTCCTCCAAATCAAATAACACTTTTAAGAATTTTACTAACACCAGTTTTTCTTCTCTTATTGTTTTCAGAATCACCACTCAATAAACAATTAGCCGTTGGTGTTTTTATTCTTGCCGCTCTTACCGATTGGTATGATGGTTATGTTGCACGAAAGTGGGGTTACATTACGCAATGGGGAAAATTTTTTGACCCTCTTGCTGATAAAGTGTTAACCTCTGCTGCATTTATTTCCTTCATCATTATTGGTTATGCAGAATGGTGGATGGTATTGCTGATTGTATTGAGAGATATTTGTATTACACTGTTGCGTTCGTATGCGGAATTAAAAAACACTCCTATTGATACCAGTGGTTTTGCAAAAACAAAAACATTGTTTCAGCTTTTTGTGATTTATTATTTTCTCGTTGCATACATTGTACAAAATTCTCCGGAGTTTCTTCCGATTTTATACACACTCAGTAAAACACTCGCTACTCCCAAAATTATGTTTTGGTTAATGTTGCTGACAACATTTCTCACACTTGCAACAGGAATTTCTTATCTCTTTTATAATTGGAAAATTATTAAACAATTTTTTTCTCCCAATGAAGAACGAATCTGATAACTCATCTCAACAAGTTCCATTTTTTGTAAAATTTTTTGCTTCAGGATTTTTTTCTGGTTATTCGCCAATTGTTTCCGGAACAGTTGGTTCTTTTGTCGCAGCATTATTTTTTTTCATTCCATCATTCACATCCCCATTTATTCTTTCTGGCTTTATTCTCACATTTTTTTTTATTGGAGTGCATGTTTCCACAATAATGGAAAAAGCACACGGACACGACCCAAGTGTTGTTACCATTGATGAATTTGTTGGAATGTGGTTAAGTGTACTTTTTCTACCATCAACCTATCTAACATTTATTCTTGCATTTTTTCTCTTTAGAATATTAGATATTATTAAACCATGGCCTGCTCGCGTTTTTGATAGAATGAATGGTGGCTGGGGAATTATGTTGGATGATGTTGTTGCGGGAATTTACACGAATATCATATTACAAATAGTAGTTTTATTTTTAAAATAAAATTATGAAATCGTCTCATCCCGCCGAAAAAGGAATACATTCCACACGTATTGGTGTAATCGTAAATATTTTGCTCGCTTTTATTAAAGGCGTAACAGGAGTAATTGGAAATTCTTACGCATTAATTGCCGATGCAATAGAATCATCACTTGATATAGTCAGTTCATTTATTGTTTTGGGCGGATTAAGAATTGCTTCACGTCCTCCGGATAAAAATCATCCTTACGGACACGGTAAAGCCGAACCGCTTGCAGCAACCGTTATTGGAATATCACTTTTTCTTGCAGCAATAATTATTGCAATACAAAGTATCAAAGAAATTCTCACACCACATAATACACCCGAACCATTTACACTTTTTGTTTTGATTATTGTTGTGATTGTAAAAGAGTTATTATTTCGATTTGTATTTACAGTAGGAGAAAGTGTGAATAGTACTGCGGTAAAAAGCGACGCATGGCATCATCGCAGTGATGCCATTACTTCAGCCGCTGCATTTGTTGGAATTGCCATTGCATTATTTGCTGGGAAAGGATATGAAAGTGCCGATGATTGGGCTGCACTTTTTGCGTCGGGAATAATTGCGTACAATGCGTACAAAATTTTTCGTCCTGCACTGAATGAAATTATGGATGCTGCTCCACCAACCGAAATTGAAAACGAAGTACGTACTATTGCTTTACAAGTAGAAGGAGTTGTTGGATTAGATAAATGTAAAATACGAAAAATGGGTTTTGAATTTTATGTTGACCTTCATGTTGTTGTTGATGGTACAATTTCTGTACGAGAAGGGCATGGTATTGCTCATACAGTGAAAGACACTATTTGCAAATTTAATCCTCAAATTAAAGATGTTTTTATTCACATAGAACCAGCGAGAAATATTTAAAATATGAACGCAGAAATTATTACTATTGGTGATGAACTTCTTATCGGACAAGTTATTAATACCAATCAAGCATTTATTGCAGAAAAATTTAATTCTATTGGAATTGATGTAAAACAAATGACTACGGTCGGCGATAATGAACACGCAATTCTTGAGGCAATCTCTACTGGCTTCACACGTTCTGATATTATTGCTCTTACTGGCGGGCTTGGTCCCACACACGATGATATTACACGAGCAACACTCTGTAAATTTTTTGATACGGATTTAGTAGAAAATGAAAATGTTCTTCTTCACATCAAAAAATTACTTTCAAAAAGAAATATTACACTTACCAAACTTAATCAAGAACAAGCATTAGTTCCGCGTAATTGTACTGTCATTGAAAATCAATACGGTACTGCACCCGGAATGCTTTTTGAACAAAACGGAAAATATCTTTTTGCATTACCCGGAGTTCCGTATGAAATGAAAGCCATGCTCGAAAATTGGCTTCTTCCATTTTTTGAAAAAAAAGTTTCCGGCAATGTTATCCTTCATCATACACTCAAAACCACAGGAATTCCTGAAGCATTATTAGCAGAAAAAATTGGAGATGTAAAAAATATTCTTGATAAAAATACCACACTCGCATTTCTTCCAAACCCCACAGGAACAAAATTACGCATTACCGTAAAAGAAAAAAATAAAAATCTTGCAGAAGAAAAAATTCATCACATAGAAAAATTATTACGAAATAAAATTGAACACTATATTTACAGTTCTGATGAAAAAGATTTAGAAGAAGTTTTACAAAAAATTTTCACAGAAAAAAAACTTACACTTGCAACAGCAGAATCTTGCACTGGTGGAATAATTGCCAATCGTATTACTAATGTTTCCGGAAGTTCAGAATATTTTTTGCGTGGATACATTACGTATAGTAATAATTCAAAAATAGAACTTTTAGATGTTCCAAAAAAATATATCGAAAACTATGGAGCAGTAAGTAAAGAAGTTGCAGAAGTAATGGCAAAAAATGCAAGAATAAAATCACAATCAGATATAGCAATTTCCACAACAGGAATTGCAGGTCCAACAGGAGGAACATCTGAAAAACCAGTTGGTGCAATTTGGATTGGTTATTCTGATAAGAAAGAAACTATTGCGTACAAATTTCTTTTAGGAGAAAATCGTTTGCGATTTAAAGAACGTGCATCACAAACAGCATTAGAAATTCTACGAAGAAAATTATTAGGAATAGAAATAGAGAGTATTGTGTAAGACTGTCTTTATATCCCTGCCAGAGTTTTAAACTCTGGCAGGGCTTTAGTAGAAATCAGAAATCCAGAAAAATGATTACAAAAGTTTTTAAAATTTTTATAATCTAAAATAAAAATAAGTTTACCGTATCATAATGCCGCAAACAGAATTTAACATTCACGATTTTCTCAGACTTTGTGCAATTCCCCAAATTGGTTCTCAACGCCTACGATTGTTGATTACTCATTTTGGAAATCCCACCGATGTACTTTCCGCAACACCAAAACAACTTACCAATGTAGAAGGTATTGATAAAAAACTTGCTTCAATAATTGCTCATTATAAAGAAGGAAAGCAGTTTGCTGATGAGCAACTTTCACGATTAAATAAAATTAATGGTAGCATTATTACTTTATGGGATTCCAATTATCCGGAATTATTGCGAAAAATTTATGACCCACCGGCATTTCTTTTTATTCGTGGAAATATTATTCCACAAGATAAATATTCCATTGCAATAGTTGGAACACGAACACCAACACATTATGGAAAAATTGTTACTGAACAATTTTCTCAAAAATTTTCTGAAATGGGAATTACTGTTATTAGTGGCTTGGCAAGAGGAATTGATACTGTTGCACATCACACTATATGTGCATCACAAGGAAGAACGCTGGCTATTATTGGTTCGGGAATAGATAGAATTTATCCTGCGGAAAATAAAAAACTTGCATCAGAAATTGAAAAACATGGAGCAATCATTTCTGAATTTTTTATGGGAGGTAAACCTGACCCAGGAAATTTTCCTCGTCGTAATCGTATTATTAGCGGACTTTCTCTCGGAACTTTATTAGTAGAATCTACAGAAGATGGTGGAGGAATGATTACTGCCTATCTTACAGTAGAACAAAACCGAGAACTTTTTTGTATTCCCGGTACGATTACAGAAAAATATAGCAAAGGTCCCAATAAACTGATTCGTGAAGGACAAGCAAAACTTGTTCAATCTATTGATGATATTCTTGAAGAATTACAAACAGCATTAAGTCCCATTATAAAACCCACAATATCAAAACCAAAAATTCAATTAACAATGTTTGAGCAAAAAATTTATGATGTGTTGACTTATGAACCGTTACATATTGATTTCATTGCCGAACAAGTACAATTTTCCATTTCTGATGTATTAGTAAATTTACTAAGTTTAGAATTTAAAGGTATGATAAAACAATTAGTAGGAAAAATGTTTGTGAAGGTATAGTGGAGTAATGTAAGTATTTGAGTATATAAGTAGTAGAGTGAAGTAGGTAAGTGAAAAACCTCATCCAGTATTAGTGGATGAGGTTTTTTTATTGTACATCTTATAAAAATTATTAAAAATAAGAATTAAGAATATCAAAATTGGGAAAAATATTTGTAAAAATGCTTGTTTTAAAGAAAAAAACAAATAAAAGTTTTGGTATATCATTTGCTTATTAAAATATTGCAAGCACAATCCAACAATAATATAAACATACTATGGAGAAAATATCTATGAAAACAAAAAAATATCTCATGATTCTGGTAAGTGTAATTTCCTTCTTCATAATAACGGGCTGTGGAAATGATAACCCTGTAGAAAGCAGGTTTTCACTTGAAGAACAAATTAACGTATTACGCCCGCTAAAAGTTATTGGCATTAATTATACTGCAAGTGGTATGAAATATTCTTACGGTGAGGGATATCGTCCATTTACTGATGCAGTTGCCAAAAATGGATATTTGATTATTACATTTTCTGATAAACAAGAAGTTTATAGTTTAAAAGGAGCAAAAGAAGTAGAAATTTTATCTGCTGAAAAAACAGTAACACTTATTTACTAACAATTATAAAAAATGAAATAATTATTGAATCTAAAGGAGTTTCACCATGAAAACGATAAAAAAAATGAATCTATTAATAATTTTGTTGTTCTATTGTTTTTCATTTCCGTTATCTGCTCAATTTTTACTCAATGCTGTAAGTGTGAATAGCGAAATTCCGGAAAATGACCCTAATGCAGATAAAAATTGGGATTGGACGCAAGATGTTGCCTACACACTCTATATTTCTGGTATTAATCCTTACCCAACAGTATCATTACCATATTTTCAATCCGAAGGACCTGCAGGTGTTTTTAATTATGGAAGAGATATGCAAAAAGAAAAAGGTTGGGTTTTACTGTATCGTGATTTTGGAACACGAAATAGAAATATCAGCATGCCGCGAATATTGTTATATAATACGTACACTGGTACTATTCGTTTTTTCTTTTTTAATCGTGGAATATTTCAGCAAGATTATACTTATTGTATTGCCAGTATTGAACACAGTGTTGGAAGAGAGCATCCTGCATCATTTACATTTTTTACAACGGAAAATGTAACACTCGGAGATTATAATGCTGCAGTTCCACAAACAGTAATTTGTAAAATACAAAGTAACCAATGGTGTTTTGTAGATTTTAATGTGATGGGTTTTGACCCTCATATCAACGAAAAGAAAGATGCTTCATTTACGTTTAAATTTGTTGGTGTGCAAGAAAGTAATTTAATATTATCTGGTAATATTAAATTGGAACAAGTTATAGGAAAGAATACTAACTCTGTAAGTTTTTTTGGGGCTGTTCAACAAGGAGATAATATTCTTCTTAATGGAGTGAAAAATTTTAAAGATGGTGTAAGTTTGTTAGAAGGATTTAAAGATGAAGCCAATAAACCGGAAAAGAAAAATGAATGGTGGGCACCTATTGCAAGAAGTATTATAGATTTCGGACCGGTAAAATATGCACCACTTATTGGCTCTATCGCCGGTTTTGTGGATGCAGGTATTTGTTTTGTGAATGCACTTTTTAATGAACCATCACAACCTGTTCCATTAAAATTTCAAGGAGATATAAAATTAGATGGAAAGATAGAATTGAGAACGCAAGGATATTTATTTACCATGCGAGTTCCCGGTGCTCCTTTTTCAGATCCCGTAAGTTTTTCCAATTCTTTGCCATTATATGATAAGCCATTGGGAATTTTTAATTTGAAGGAAAAACCAATTGTTCTTTATCGTATAAAAAAAGAACGATGGGAACGAGAAGAAATAACATATTATCTTTGGTATTCTTTACAAAAGAATTTGGAATATGAATTGAATTCTGCTTCTGGATTACAACTTCATTCTTTTCAAGTTGCATATATTGGCTCTAAATGTCCACTCACACCATATTATAATATAAGTGATATTAACACAACAACAGTTGAGAAAATAGTTCATAGACGAGGTGCACCAATACCAGAGATACCTTCTAAAATTGCTTGTATGGTAAAACTATTACCAATAAATAATCCAAGTGATACACTATTGGTATTGAAAACGTACAGTGTTCAACAAACTACACGTGCATCAATGGGGAGAACTCTTGCTTCAGAAAATGCTTTAGATTTTTTTACTTCGGTAGAAGAATTATCAATTATAGATTTTGATTCTTTAGTTGTGGAGGAAGGAATAGAATATACCTATTTGAGAAAAGGTAATATGCGAGACTATAGTTTTTCCGAAAGTTTTTCTGAAAATAATTTCGCATCTGATTTTGATTCTCATTTATCAGCACCAACTCAATACACTCTTTTGCAAAACTACCCAAATCCATTTAACCCAACAACAAATATTGAATATCAACTTCCCACAAAAGGATTTGTTACGTTGAAGGTGTATGATGTTTTGGGAAAAGAAATTGCGACCTTGGTGCAAGGAGAAATAGATGCAGGCATTCACACTGTAACATTTAATGCTAATGCACTTTCCAGTGGAGTGTACATTTATCGTTTGCAAACACCGGAAACAATTCTCAATAAACGTATGGTTATTATGAAATAAATAATTATCATAAACAAAAACCTCACAGATTTTTCTATGAGGTTTTTTATTGCCCATCTTATAAAAAATTATTGTTATTTACCAAATAAAAAAACTAATCCTCTCCAAGAACGTCTTGCCCAAGTTTGTTCATTGTGTCTCCCTTTTCGTTCCAAATAATATTCTAAATCTTTTCCCTTAGTAAATTTTTTTTCTTGTAATAAATGTACCATTCTGTGGTATCCATGAAGTAATTCCTTTTCTCGCCCTCCACAATCTAAATAAATTTGAATATTTTTTTTCTTTCCTTGATAATTCTCAATTTCATGAAAAAGTTTATCATTATCATAATAAAAAGAATTTGATAAACACGCTGCTTTACCAAAAATATCAGAATGTTTCCATACAAGAAGAAAAGAAATTAATCCACCCATTGAAGCACCCATTGTTGCTGTATGATTTTTTTCTGGCTTAGTTCTATACATTACATCAATAAAATTTTTTACAGAATGAATCAAAAAATCCATATACCTATTTCCAAGTTCACAATCTGAATATTCCGAAAGCCTATCAGGAGAATTGTAAATACCAACAATAATAATTTCTTCGATAAGATTTTTTTTGATAAGAAGAGTAGCGGTTTCATCTATTCTCCAATCATAACCAATATAAGCAGTTCTTGGGTCCATAATATTTTGTCCATCATGCATGTACAAAACCGGATAACGTTTTTGAGTATTGTGATGGTAGGATGGAGGAAGCCAAACGATAATATCGTGCGGATGTGGAAGTGCAGGATATCTCATTGTATAATGATACTCTACACTTCCAGTAATTTCTTGAATATCTTTTTCGGGGAGTGTGAACATTACAAGGGCATTGGAGTTTGTGGTTTGGGTTTAAATACACTCCAACCAATTAATGCTCCTAAAATTGAAAAAATGGTATTAAGAATGAGAGAGAAAATAAGAGAAATAGAAATATTTCCTAATGAGAGTGATTGTTTTTCTGCTTCAGTAAATAATTCATCCAAAAGTTGCTGAGATTCTGGTGGAAATTCTACATTCATTTTTTCGATAAAACTCATCATCATTTGCATTGAGAGATTTCCAAATAATGCTGTGATAATAGAAGACATGATAACTCCTGCAACAGCAGAAATAATCCCCGCAAAAACGCCTATTAGTACACAATCTTCAATTTCCATTGGTGTTGTTTGTGGGGTAAAATCTTTTTTATAAAAAAATACAGAAAGGAACCCGCCTAATAAAATTCCGCCACAACAAAGACAGTTAATAAAATTTAACCCAGGAATAATATTAATTGCTGCAATAATAAGCCCACCGTATAATGCTGGTATAAATTTATCTGGTTTTGGTTGCATATATTTTTTGAATAAAGTGAATAAAAATTTGTGAAAAATGATTTATCGTTTTTTGAATAAGTGGTACCAAAAGTACACTTACAATAATTCCAAACCAACCGCCAGTAATTATTTTTGTTATCATCGTACTTTGATGAATATGAAAAAAAGAAAGAAATACATCTATCAATATTGGTGTTATAGAAATAAGTAATAATAGGTAGGAAGAAAAAATTTGCAAGATTTTTTTTAGATAATGAATAAAAATCCCACCAAACAAAAACCCAAAATAAATAGAAGTGCAGCGAATACAAACAGGGAATTTATGACTAAAAATATGAAATGAACGTTCATCTATTTGATGACAGATATGTGAAAAAAACTGATACAATATCTTTCCAAAGAAAAAATCCAATGAAGCAATAATTGGTGTTATGATAATAGCAGAACACCACAGTGCAATGATAGTCAATGTATGAGAATATGTAAGAAAAGTTGATTTCATCGCTTTAAATATAAAAAAAATCCTAAAACTAATCACGCTTTAATTATAGAATAAATATTTTTTTCGTACTACAAGAAATTCATTTATTATTCTTTTTTGCCATGAATTTATAATAGAATCCACAGAAATATTTTGCAGTAATTGTTCTCGAACAGAAGAAGTTCCCCAAACTTTATCAAACATTTTTATTTGCTGTGAATCTATAGTAGCCCAAAAATTTTTTTCAGGAAAATATTTTTGTAAAGATTGTACAATATGTAATTGTGTTTTTATCGGACTAAATTTTTCTCGATTTGTAATGTGAATTTGTACACCATGTAATTGTTGATTTTTAAAACTTCCATAAAAAGGTGTGTAGGATATTGGACGAAAATATACACCATCTAATTTTTTTGAATTTAATTCATCGGCAAATTGTTGAGTGTTTAACCAAGTTGCACCAACAAGTTGAAATGGTAATGTATAGCCAACACCAATATTGACAAATTGTAATTCTCCCAAAATTCCAGTTGTTGGATAATATAACGCAGTGATTGAAGTGGGAATGTGAGGAGAGGTTGGTATCCAAGGCAATCCAGTATCTTCCCACCACATGGAACGTTTCCAGCCTTCCATCAACATAATTTTGAGAGAGCATTTTTTTCCGTTTGCTAACCAACCTTTCTCATTAATCATTAATGCAAGTTCACCGCAAGTCATTCCATAAATGTAGGGGATGGGAAATTGTCCGACGAAAGATTTCCATTGCATTTCAAGAATATTTCCTTCAACAAGGTTTCCGGTAAGCGGATTTGGTCTATCTAAAATAATACACTCAAGATTATTTTCTGCTGCTGCTTCCATAATATTTGCCATCGTGCTGATATAGGTGTAAGAACGACAACCGATATCTTGAATATCATACACAAGAGCATCAATATTTTTGAGCATTGTTGAAGTTGGCTTTTTCTGTTTTCCGTATAATGAATACACAGGAAGTTGAGTAAGAGAATCAATATAAGAGTTTACTATTTCACCGGCAGGTATATCTCCGCGAACACCATGTTCCGGTGCAAAAACTGCAACCAGTTTTATATTTTTTGCTTTGGATAAAACATCAAGTGTTGTACGAAAATCTTTTGTGATTCCGGTAGGATTTGTTACTAATCCGATACGTTTTCCTTCTAGTAAAGAAAATTTTTTTTCGATGAGAACATCAATTCCTGTTTTTACGAGTGATTGTGAAAACAGGGAAGATGAAAGTAGAATAATGTAAAATAAAAAATTTATCACTTGGATATTAAAAGAAAAATGTCATAACCGAATGTTTTTATCGGGTATCCATGCAGTTTTGCAAAATAGATTCCTGCTTTCGCAGGAATGCCATTGCTATAGTAATAAAAATAAAAGCCCAATTTAATTGGGCTTTTATTTTCTATTGTTTGTGGACAGGGCCGGAATCGAATCCCGACTTGTCGGGACTTTTCAGGCCGTTGCTTTACCGACTGAATTGTTTATATAATTTTCAAAAATATATTGTTGATTTTTTAGAGACTTCAAATATTTTTCAAATTTCATTGCTTCATTTCTACTATCAAATTCTTTTGAAAATACAACTTTCCATGGACCTCGATTTTTTGTAGAAAAGTTTTTCCCGTTATTATGTCGCTCAATTCTTTTTATTAAGTTATTAGTTTGCCCTATATATAATTTCTTTGTTGTTTCAGATAGCAAAATATATGTGTAGAACATACAAAGAACAAAATCAAAATTCTTTTGGTAAACTGGAATCGAATCCCGATACAATCGGGACTTTTCAGGCCGTTGCTCTGTTTTTTTGTGGACAGGGCCGGAATCGAACCGGCGACACACGGCTTTTCAGGCCGTTGCTCTACCGACTGAGCTACCTGTCCAAATAATAATTTCCAAAATTGATTGATAAAACCGGCGACACATCCCGACAAGTCGGGATTGCTCTACCGACTGAGCTACCTGTCCTTGACACTTTCAAATATAAGAAATAATTTATTTTTTACAAAATGTTTTTTTACAATCTCGCCTTCCACACCTGCACAATTTTTTTATCAATATGAATTTCATTATTTACGACTTTACTTGGAATGGGGTCTGGATAATATTTTGGGCAACAGGCGTACGCTTCCAAACTTTCCATATCCCAATAAGAAGGGCATGCACCACAATGAAGAGTTTTTCCTTCTAAATAAAAATCTTCAGAACGGCAATTTTCGCTTAAACTCATTGCAGTAACAATTTTTCCTTTTGGAGTGATGTACGCTAGGATAGGAATTTTCTGCACATTTTCTGGGTCAAAAAATCGTACAACTGAATAGTGCTGAAGAGTATCTAACGAAATAATAATTTTATCATTGTGTATTGTTGATGTTACAATATGACTTTGTATTTTTTCTTTTTGATTATGTGTTTCTTGAACAGTAATGGTTGGTTGTTTTTTAATGATTGGATGATATTCTCGTACCAAAATTTTGAAAAAAATAGCAATCCCAATACAAAAAACTAAAGATAGAAAAATTATTATTCCTAATTTTTTCTTTGGTTGTTTTTTTGGTAATGAGTTTATTACTGATGAAGAAAGGATTTCTCCACATAATGAACAAACATTCTCTTGTTCTTTAACAATATTTCCACATTGTGGACAGTTCATATCAATTTTTGATTAGACTTGTCAAGTTTTTAAAACTTGACAAGTCTGGTATTAGGTAATTATTTCTTTGGTTGTTGAGGTAAATTTTTTGCAAGTCGTTCCATAAAACTTCCACGTTTTTTTTGCGGAACTTTTTGTAATGGCATATTATCATGTTGCTTGTTAATATAAAATTGTTGAACGATGGAAAGAAGATTAAATACAAAATAATATAAATTTAATCCTGCAGGAAAATTATTAAACATAACAGTCAACATTACCGGCATCATCCAAATCAACATTTTTTGGCGAGGGTCTTGCACAGTCATTTTTTGTTGAATGAATGTTGTAATTCCCATCAATAATGCTAATCCACTGAGATGATTTCCAATTATTGGAAGTGCAGAAGAAAATTCTATAATACTATCAGGAATAGAAAGGTCATTCATCCAAAATATAAATGAGGATTGTCGTAATTGTATTGATGAAGAAAATAAAGAATATAATGCGTACAAAATCGGCATTTGTAAAAGAAAAGGTAAGCATCCGCCAGCAGGATTTACTCCATAATCTTTATATAATTTCATGATTTGCACGTTCATGGTATTTGGGTCATCTTTGTATTTTTCTCGTATTTCTTCCATCATTGGTTGTAACTTTTGCATTTTTTTCATGGATTTCATACTGCTTTTGGTAAGCGGATGTAATGCAAATTTTATGAGAATGGTAAAAAGAATAATGACCAAACCATAATTAGAAATGAATGAATGCAAAAATGTAAATAATGGGATAAAAAGATATTGTGTAATCGGACGTACCACAACCCAGCCCAAACTCATAATTTTTTCTAACGAACGGTTATAATCTTTGACAATAGAATAATCAAGCGGTCCAATGTAGACAGTAAATCGTGTTTCTTCATTGGCAGTATTTTTATAAGGAACTTTTAATCCAATAGAATAATTTTCTATTACTCCGTGATTAGGAGCGGAAAGATGTCGCCCTTCAAGATAGGCACCGTTTGTTTTGTTATCATCGGAAATTAATATGGTTGAAAAATATTTTGTTCGTAATGCAACCCAATCAGTTGTTCCACTGGAATTTGCTGTTGGAATTTCACCAGCACTTGTTGCATTCAATTCTGTAAGTTCTCCTCCTGAATATGAGTACGCAGCTGCGTAGTTGGATTCATCAACACTATTATATTCAGTATATTTCAAACTATTTTCCCAAACTAATTGATATTCATAATTTGCAATAACATTTTGCATATCAACAAATTTTATATTTGCATCAAAACTATACATTCCGTTTTTGAAACGTAATACTTTAAGAATTTTTCCTTCTTTTGCCGGAAGTTCTAATGTGAGTGTGTATTCTTCTGCATCTTTTAATGTGATGGATGACGATGATGAAGTAGTAAAATATAAATTCTTTGTGTTGATAAGTTTTCCATCAGTCGTTCCAAATAATAAACTAAAATCACCTTGTGGTGTGGTGATAAGTTGAACAGGATGTTTATCCCACGTTTTATATTTTTCCAAAGTCCATTGTTTAATCACACCACCTTTGGTAGAAATTTCCGCAGTATATAAATCCGTTTTGATGGTGATAATTTTTTCTTTTCCGGAGACTGAAGAAAAATATTTTCCTAAAGAATCTTGTTGTTGAGATTGGGAAGTAGATGGTGTTGTTTCGGAAATTTTTGAAGATGAAGATGTTGTTGATTTTGGTAATGAGTCTTTTTGTACAGTTTGCGGTGTAACATTTTTATCTTGTAATGGAGCGGTTTGCTTTGGAGCAGTCCACCACATCCAGCCAATTAATACCACGGCAATAAGAACATATCCTAAAAGAGCTTGTTTATTCATGAGAAAAATCCTTGATAATGTAAGTAAAAGGAAAAAAACCCTTCAAGAAATAAAAAAATCTGAAGGGTTGAGAAAATAAATTATAGTGATAGTATCATCATTATACAGGGTCATATCCGCCAGCATGGTACGGATGACATTTACTGATGCGGCGAATCATCATCCACATTCCTTTCATAAAGCCGTACTTTTGAAATGCTTCCAAAGAATATTGCGAACACGATGGATAAAATCTACATCGATTTGCTGGCAGCAAAGGAGAGATGAAGCGTTGATATAATGTGATGATAAATATCATGATGTATTTCATGTTATGCTTTTTTTGATGGTAAGAATTTTTTCTACTAATTCTTTCCATTCTTGTTCTAAAAGATGATAAGAGATTTTCCAAATTTTTTCTTCTTTGTTAGTGAGACGAAACAAAAGAAGAATTTTTAATTGTTGCTGTTGTTCAAGAGAAAAAGTGTCCAATGTTTGTTTATTTTTTCTGTACACTTCTCTCAATAATCGTTTGATTCTATTCCTATGAACAGCAAGCGGAACGATTTTTTTTGCAACACCAAATCCTATTTGTACGTTTGTATGTATTGTTTTTTCTTGTGAAGAATTGGTAACGTAGCAGTGAAGATGAGGTGTCTGAAAATGAATTCCATTTTCTTTAACAGTACTAAATACTTTATATCCGCGTAAGATTGAAGATTTAGGAAGAGTTTCTCTCACATTGTTAGAAAAGATTATTAACCTTCGTCACTCACCGTAAGTTTATGACGTCCTTTAGCACGGCGTCGGCTTAATACTTTTCTTCCGTTTTTTGTGGACATTCTTTCTCTAAAACCGTGAGTATTTTTTCTTTTGCGTTTATGTGGTTGATACGTGCGTTTCATTGTAGTCTACAACTCCTAAAAAATTATGTATAAAAATTTTGATACATAAAATAATCATTTATGGTAAGATAAACAAGATACTTTTAAAAGAAGAAATTATATTTATAAAGGTAGGCATTGTAATACAGTCATTCCCGCGAAAGCGGGAATCCATTTTTTTCTGGATACCGATAATCCCACTGAAGCGGGACGGGTATGACAAAGGTATTTATTTGAAGAAAAAACTAAGAAAGATTTTTTAGCAACTATAAAAATAGTACATTAAAAACATTATGAAAAATTTTACTATACAAGAAAACATTTCACTTGCTTCACACACAACAATTCGTCTCGGCGGACCTGCACGATACTTTGCTCTATGTTCTACTGTTGATGAAGTAAAAGAGGGAATACAATTTGCAAATAAAAAAAAACTTCCATTATACATTTTAGGTGGGGGAAGTAATACAATTTTTTTAGATGAGGGGTTTTCTGGAATAGTGTTAAAAATCCAAATCTCCGGAATAGAAAAAAACAAAGATATGTTTATTGTAAAAGCCGGTGAGGTGTGGGATAATTTTGTTTTGTATGCAGTGCAAAATAATTTTGCAGGAATTGAATGTTTATCAGGAATTCCCGGATTAATTGGTGCAACACCAATTCAAAATGTTGGCGCGTACGGACAGGAAATTAGTGAAACATTTTTTTCAGCAAAAGTTCTTAACACGGAAAATTTAGAAGAAGAAATTTTTTTCAAAAAAAATTGTCATTTCCGTTATAGACATAGTTTTTTTAAAGAAAAACACAATGCTCATTATATCATCACAGAAGTAACATTTCAATTACAAGAAAATGGTAATCCAATTATCCATTATCCTGAACTTCAAAAATATCTTGAAAATAATTTTTCTTCTTTAACATTACACAATGTACGAGATGCGGTCTTAACTTTACGAAGAAAAAAATCTATGGTGATGGATGGAAATGATAAGAATACTTTTTCTGTTGGGTCGTTTTTCCTTAATCCAATTATTTCTATAACAGAATTTGAAAAACTTGTTGAACAATGGAAATCTGATGGCTTTACAGAAAAAATCCCAACATTTCCATCAGAAGATAAAATAAAAATTCCGGCAGCGTGGTTAATAGAAAAATCCGGTTTTGTTCGTGGATATGAAAAAAATGGAGTTGGAATTTCTTCTAACCATACACTGGCATTGGTGAATAAAGGTGGAACAACAAAAGCACTTTTGGAACTTGCTTATGAAATTCAAGAAAAGGTGTATAAGAAATTTTCTCTGTGTTTAGAACGTGAACCAATTGTGGTGGAAAAATAGATAAAATTTAAAATATCAAAAAGTAAAAATACAAATAAAAGATATAATATTTTTTGAATATTATTACGATTCCCGATAAATTGAGACAGGAATGTCATCTTGTGTGAGATTCCTCGCTACGCTCGGAATGACATTTTAATAGAGTGTAAAAAAATAAGGGGCTTGACTAGTTACTACCTTGATTTTTGTAAAAAAAGTTGAAGAAAGAAG
>CALETH010000137.1 GCA_937920105.1 uncultured Bacteroidota bacterium | reverse complement strand
CTTGGTCATTGACTTACAAGTTATTTTATATAACTTATCTAGTCAAGCCCCAAAATCTATTCTGTTACTAAAAAATTGTTGAAACAAAAATTACATGAACTATTTTTAGATAAATAACAATTATTAGTGATTTGCATTTATTGCAGTGATTTAGTATTTTCAAATACTCAATTCAGCACACTCCCATGAAATTATTCAAAAAAAAGCATAAAAATCAGAAAATACCATTTACTATTATTAGTAACAGTACAATGTCCCGCTATATTATAAATAACGGGACATTTTTTTTGTAAGCATGACTATTGGAGAATTAACATATACTCTTGAACAACACATCCCAACCGCACTTGCATGGAGTAACGATAATGTTGGATTGCAAGTTGGAAACCCTGCAACATCAATAAAAAATATTCTTCTTACGTTAGATGTTACTATAGATGTTGTGAGCGAAGCAATCCAAAAAAAAGCAAATCTTATTATTGCACATCATCCACTACTTTTTCAACCATTACGTTCTCTCACACCCCACACTCGTGTAGGAAAAATTGCTTATGAATTAGTGCAAAATAATATTGGACTTTATGCTGCTCACACTAATCTTGATAGTGTAAAGTGGGGAGTGAGTGGTTCACTGGCTGAAAAATTGGGTTTGACTGATGTTCGCATTCTTTCTCCATTAAAAGATACTCTCACAAAAATTGTTGTGTTTGTTCCCGAAAGTCACGTTGAAAAAATTGCACAAGCAATGCACGATGCTGGCGGTGGAATGTTCACGAAATATCAAGAGTGTAGTTTTCGTACTGAAGGAATTGGAACTTTTAAAGGAATGAATAATGCAAATCCTTACATCGGAAAAATTGGTGAATTAGAAAAAGCACCAGAAATAAAATTGGAGATGTTGGTAGAGCATTGGAAAATCAGCAGTGTTCTTAAAGCTATGAAAGAAACCCATCCGTACGAAGAAATTGCTTATGATATTTATCCGTTAAAAAATTCTAATACTGAATATGGACTTGGTGTTATTGGTACATTTTCACAAAAAATGAAAGCAAAAGATTTTTTTTCTTTTTTGAAAAAGAAATTACACCTTCAACATTTTCGTTATACTGGTGATGTAAATACATATGTAAAGAAAATTGCCTTATGTGGTGGTTCAGGAAGTGAGTTTGTAAAAGATGCAATTCAACAACAAGCAGACGTTTACATTACTGGAGATGTGAAATATCATACGTTTCAAGAAGCAGAAGAAAAAATATTGTTAATAGATGTAGGACATTTTGAAACGGAACATCATATTTTACCAACTCTTGCAGAAAAAATTTCTCAAATGGTAAAATCAAAAAAAAATACATCAAAAATTTTTATTACACGAAAAACTATTAATCCCGTTCACTATTATTAGGAGTTATCATTGGAAACTACGCTGCGTACATTATATCAACTACAACAAATTGATTCTTCACTTGATGAGTTTGAAGAAATGAAGGGAGACCTTCCTTCTCGTATTGCTTCTTTGGATGAAGAAATTGGAAAAATATCAGAAAAAATTCAACAGCAAGAACATCGCATGAATGAAGCCATTGTGTCTCGTAATAAAGCCGATACTGATATTGTTGACTTGAAAGAAAAATTAGAAAAATATAAAGGGCAGCAATATCAAGTTCGCAATAATAAAGAGTATGATGCAATTACTAAGGAGATAGAAGTAGCGGAAAAAACTATTATTACCCTTCAAGATGAATTTGCTGCATTGGAAAATGTGATGAGTGTAGCAAAAAATGATGTTGAACAACTATCAGTGCAACTTTTACAATTAAAAACTGAACGAGAAGAAAAGCAAAAAGAATATGATGTGCTTTCTAAAGAAACGGAAGCAGATGAAACTCGTTACAAAACTGAACGCGAAAAAGTTATTCCTCAACTTGAAGAATCTGTGCTTTCACAGTATGAACGTATACGAAAAGCAAGAAGGGGAAAAGCCGTAGTAACATTAAAAAGAGGTGCGTGTGGTGGTTGTAATAATAAAATTCCAACTCAACATTTAGCGGAACTTCGTAAAAATGACCGTGTGTACACTTGCCAACATTGTGGACGGATTGTTATTTCTCAAGAATTAGTGGAAGAGTTACATCGTAATTAAAATTCTATAAAAAACCTGTGATAATGTTAAAATATCACAGGTTTTTTATTTTTCAGAAGGAATATGTAAAACAAATCTTCATTCCATTCATTGTACCATTGTGTTGCAACATTTCTGTTCCGATATTCCAACTTTGCTCTTCCAATCTATTATTATATTGTCTTGTTAAACGTGCTGCATTGACTGCACTGATTACGTGATTAACTAATATTGCTCCGATAATAAAACGAGTATTATTAAAAATAGTTGCACTTTGTACTCGTTGCTCGCGAAAGAGTTTTCGATTTTCTTCAGTATCCCACTTCCAATAATACGTATCGTTCACTTCATACAATTTTTCATACGTACGGTCTCGTAATTTTTTGTTGTTGTAATCATAGATGGTAGAAAAATTACCTACATCCACAAAGTATTGGTCATCTTTTCCATTCAGAATTATTCCCGCGTGTGTTGCGGAAAAATTTCGTGCATCGTTTTGCATCCACATTCCATAATATTGAAAAATTCCGTAGGTAAGCCACAGTGCTCCTTCTGCGATGAGAGAATATTTTCCTTGTTCAAATCCGTTTGCGTAAAGTTCACCCATTCCCGGTAATAATAAAGAATAGATTACTGCAACTGTTCCAGATTTTTTTGTTCTGGTAGAAAAATTATTTTCTTGAAGTGATGAAGAAAATGTTTTCTCATCGAACAATTTTTGGTGAACGATATTTTGTGTCCACAATAATTGTGAAGAAAAGAGAAGATTGAAAAGAAATATTGTAGTTTTCATAAAATTTATATAAAAAATGGAACGCTGATTTATTAGGATTGTCATTGACATGTTAAGATTTTTTTATAAATCATAATAATCCTAAAAATCGTGGTTTATTTTTCCCATGCATTCTTCTCCATTATATTCTGTTAAATGAATAGATGCAATAGTATTTTCTAATGATGTTTGATGGGGAATATTTACGCGAATGTAGTTTTCTGTGTAACCGGAAATGAAATTATTTTCTATTGTTCCTTCTAATAAAACTTTTTGCGTTGTTCCAAGATATGTTTGATAAAAATGAGATTTTTTCATGGCTCCAAGTTGTCGCAATTTTTCACTATTGCTGTAACGAATGCGTGGTTCTATTCTGTTAGGAAAATTTATGGATGGTGTATTTGGTCTTTCAGAATAGGTGAATACATGAAGATAACTTATGGGGAGTTCATGTAAAAATTTGTAGGATTGTTCAAACAGTTCTTGTGTTTCTCCAGGAAATCCAACAATAACATCGACACCAATTCCTGCGTTTGGTGAAAGCTCTTTTATGGAGTAAATAAGATTTTTGTAATATGTGCTTGTGTATCGTCTTCGCATCATTCGCAGTATTTCATCAGTTCCGCTTTGTAAGGGAAGATGAAAGTGGTTGCAAATTTTTTCTGATTGTATCCAATAGTGAAGTAATTCTTTATTCAATAAATTTGGTTCAATGGAACTAATTCTTATTCTTTGAAGTCCATCAATATTTTCTAATTCAGGAAGAAGTTGTAAAAGTGATGTTTGATTTCTTTTTCCGTAATCTCCAACATTTACGCCAGTAAGAATAATTTCTTTATATCCCATCTCTACAAGTTTTTTTGCTTGTTCTACACAATCATGTATGGATTGACTTCTACTGTTTCCTCTGGCTAATGGAATTGTGCAAAATGAACAATTGAAATCACATCCATCTTGAATTTTGAGAAATGCTCGTGTGCGTTCTTTGGTTGTGGTGGAGTATGCTGGACCAAAATCATTGGCTTGATTGATTGGGGAGACGAAAATTTTTGGTGAATCAAGTTTTTCAAATTTATTGATGTGTTCAAACAATCGAAATTTTTCGCTTGTGCCAAGTACAATATCAACTCCATCGATGGAAGCAATTTCTTCTGGGTCTAATTGAGCGTAACATCCAACTACAATAATAAATGTGTCTGGTGAAGTTCGTAATGCTTGGCGTACGATTTTTCTGGCTTCTCTATCGGCTCGTTCTGTAACACTGCATGTGTTGATGACACAGATGTTTGCTTGTTGTTCAAAAGGAACGGTGGAAAAATTTCGTTCAGAGAATTGTTTTTCTAAACTTAACGTTTCTGTATAGTTGAGTTTACAACCTAATGTGTAGAAAGAGACAGTGTTCATAAAAGTTCTAAATATTAAATAACACTAAATATCCGCTCCAAATATAATTAAATTCCCATCGAAAATATTTAATAATTCCAAAAGTTGGGTCTGCTATGATAACATATTTTTGATTTACAAAAACTATCGTAACATAATGTAAAGATTTTAAATGTGCTAATATTGGTAATGATTGTTCGACGATAGCTTGATAATTGGCTTTTACTGGGCGAGGATTTAAATTCCATGAAGATGCAATTTTTACAAGATTGGCAAGTGAAATCCCACCTTTCAAATAAGAAATAAATTTATTGTTATTTTTTAAAAATTGTGTTGCATTTTCTTTATCATTTTGTGATATAGTAATATTTTTTTCTTTTGCAATTGTTTCAAGACTTGCAATACCACAATCAAAAATATTTTTTTGATAAATGGTAGAATATGGTAAAAAATGAGATTTATCTATTATTGACCTTGTATATGCTATAGAAATAATAATGATAGAAAAAAGAAAAGAAAACATTTTTAGTTATTGTAAAATAATTTCCATAAATAATTGTTCAAGGTCTTTTTGAGTTTCTTTTTTTTCTTGAAGAAGTTCTTCACGTGTCCAAATTTTTCGCAATTTACCTTCATATATCATTATCACTTTTGAACAATATTTTTCTATAGAATCTATTAAATGTGATGAAAGTAAAACCGCCGATTCTTTTTTTCCTGTAATTTCTTTTAAATAATTTTTAAGATGATATGAACTCACAGGGTCTAAACCATTTAACGATTCATCAAGAATAATCAGTTTTGGTTTTCCAACTAACGCAGAAATAATAGAAAGTTTTTGTTTCATTCCTTGTGAATATGTTCCTATTGAATGTTCTATTTTATGCTTAAGAGATAACATATCAAGAAAAAACACCATCTCATTTTCTGATACTTCAATATTTTTTGAAGCAAGAATGAGTGTAAGAAATTGTTTTCCCGTAAGTTGCGTTGGTAAAATAGATGGTTCACAAGCATAACCAAAACTTTGTTTTGCAAAAAAACTTTGTTTCGCAATATCGTATTTTGTTATACTGATACAATCTTCAGAAACAGAAAGTTGTCCGGTAATACACTTAAATAACGTTGTTTTCCCGGCACCATTGGGACCAATAATTCCAACAAATTCACCTTGTTCTATAGAAAAAGAAATATTATGAAGAATTTTTTCTTCACCAAGATTTTTTGAAAGATTGTTGATGTGCATTATTTCCATATCTGTGCTGCCTTTTTTTGATACCATAACACAAATAATATCACTCCAATAATTGGTAAAAGAAAAAATATTTGATATACAATTATAAGAACTATAGTAACACCAATAAATGTCATATCAGAAAAAAATTTTGAAAAAGGATAATTAAATGTAATAGAAAAACGAAGTGGAACAATTAAAATAATATATAACAAACAAAATCCAATAATTAAAAAACCACTATTGATACCAAGCAAAAAACTTATACTCCATAATATTATTAAAACAGGCAATGTAAGAAAAAAACCGGCAGTAAAATATGAATTTGAAATTTTTCTAAATTGTAAAGGTAAAAATTTACTTATTGTAAAAATAAATGGTAATGAAGAAAGTATTGTTCCGAAAAATGTAGCAATTATAACAATAGAAATTATAGTAACAATAATAGTAAGAGAATCTGAACTGATATTATAGAGAATAAAAAACAATACAATAATTGTTTGTAAAAATAAAAATAATAAAGAATAAAACTTTGCAAATCCTAAAAACCGAACAGAAAGAGATAAATGTAATAATGAAGACGTAAAAGAAGATAATTTGTTAATGCCATTTTCTACAAAACTAGGAAGTGTATGTAATGGATAGTAA
>CALETH010000136.1 GCA_937920105.1 uncultured Bacteroidota bacterium | reverse complement strand
TACATAGTGCTTATGATACTGATGGAAACCCTACCTTTGTTCTTGAAAAAGCAACTAATAATACAAAAACTTTTTCGGCTGGTGGAAATGAACCGGCAAATGGTAGAGAAGACGATATATACCCACCACCCAGAGATTGATAGTTAATTTTTTATGGGGAATAATTAACAACATTTTATTATAGATATTTTTTTAAGAATAATTCTATGAATTATGCAGACCTTTTTATTATTCGAAGTATATTTTTTTCAGGAATAATTATCAGTTTTTTAAATGGAGTGTACGCAGCATATTATTCTGTACAGGGAATACGAGGAAAATATGAATTTAAAACAGATAGAAAAATATTTATGTTTCTTTGTATTATTAGTGCAGTTGTTGATACAACAAGTTTATTGATGTACTATAAACTTATTGTACTACCAACCCAGTTTTCTTTTCTTCCATTTAATCTTTATCGATTATTACAACATGTTGGATTATGTATATTGTATTCGTTTTGGCTTTCACCGATGGAAAGAAAATATGCGTATTATAATGCTATTGCAATTATTCCATTATGGATTATTCTGAAAGTTACTGGTATAGAAAATTTCTCGCAACCAGAACAACTTACCGCACCCATTTCATGCTTTTTATTGTGTTTACAAAGCATCCATTTTCTTGGAAATCTCAATAACCGTACAACAACAGACGTTAAAAAAGATGCCTTATTTAAAATTGGTTTAGTTAACATTGCCTATTTTGGAATGATGACAGTTACATTTATGTTAATCAATTATGATGTTAATTTTCGATATTTTACACCTATACCAAGCATTCTTCAAGATGTCTATTATATGCAGGCAATATATTTATTCACCAAATATACCAATTTTGAACTTCATGATTGGTTGTAATATTTTACTATATCCATGACACTCTATTTTATTATTTATAGTATTTTTTCTCTTCTTACTTTTATCATAATGATAAAAATAATAACAGCACTTAGTATAAAAAAGCGTGGAATGATACACTATAAACGGTCTGAAAAAGAACAAACAAAAGAAGAACTTCGGAGAATTCAAGAAGAGAAAGATGCTTATAAAGAAATAGTGATTGAAGCAAAAACAGAAGAATATAAAGCCAACAATTGGTGGAGAAAGATTTTGGGAAATTAATTATTTCCCTTCCATCACAATAACAAATTCCCCCTTTTTTTCTTGTTGGGAAAGTTGTTTATATAATTGTGGTGCTGTTCCATGAAAAATTTCTTCATCGGAAAGTGTGAGATTAAAAGCCAGACATAGTTTGCGGGTTTCTCCAAAAATTTCAGACATATCTTTTAATAATGCTAACAATCTATACGGTGTATCCATTAAAACAATTGTGCGAAGTTCTTTTCGGAGATTTTGTAATTCTGCTATACGGCGTGGACGTTTTGGGGAAAGCCATCCATAAAAAATAAATTTATCTATAGAAAATCCGGAAACTGTTAATGCTGGCAAAAGTGATGAGGCACCGGGAATTGGTACTATTTTTATTTTTAGTTCATTGGCTTGTCGTACCAAAAATTGTCCAGGGTCAGAAAATACTGGTGTTCCACAATCTGCAATCAGTGCAATGTTTTTTCCAGATTTAAGATGTTCTATAATAGTATATGTTGCTGCTTTTTCATTATGTTCATTTAAACTTTCAACTGGTTTTTCTATTCCTAAATGACGTAGTAATCTTCCACCTTCTTTTCGTTCTTCATAAATAACTATATCAACATTTTTCAAAACTTCTACCGCTCGAAAAGTAATATCAGCATAATTTCCAATTGGTGTTGCAACAAGATAAAGTATTCCGGACATAATGGTTTGATAAAATTGAGGAGACTACAAAAGTTTTTAAAACTTTTGTAGTCTGATATTAACGAAAATAGATTCCCGCTTTTAAGTCGGTATAAAAAATTACTTTTTTCTATACAGCCAAGACCTCACAGGTTTTTAAAACCTCTAAGGTTTCATACTACAAAAAAAGAATCAGTAGGAAAATAGATTTATATAATTACTATAATTCATTATTACTTACTTGTTGTTTTCTTCTGGTTTCCCATTCTTTTATAATAACAATAATACTTCCTGATGCAGGGATTGCAATCAATAATCCTATAAATCCAAAAAAATACGAGAAAATAAAAAGCGAAAGAATTAAAACTATTGGATGTAATCCTATTTTATCTCCAATCATTTTTGGTGAGAGTACGAAATTTTCAAAAATATGTATTCCACCTAATGAGATAAGTGCAATAATTATTTTTAATGATGCGGCATCTGCACTAAAGGAACCAACAATTGCTGTTAAGCATAACACTGTAATGAAACCAAAATAGGGAACAAAAAATAATATTCCTGAAATTATTCCTATCACTAATGGATATGAAATTCCAACCAACCATAACGCCATTGTTACTAATATTGCATCAATAAATGCTATAATGGTTGTTCCTCGAATGTATCTTCCCAAAATATCATCAACATAATTATAATAAAGAACACTGCGTTCTCGTTGTTTGTTGGGTACAAGTTTTTTGATACGGTGTTTGACTAATGGAAAATCTTTAAGCATATAAAAAGTAAGAAACGGAATCATAATCATATTTACAATTCCTGTAAGCACTGTAGAAAGTTCACTCACTATACCAAAAATACCTTCAAATAATGTTGTCATAATTTTTTCTAATTTTGGAGCAAAGGTATTGGTAAGAATATCTTTTAATTTTTCAGTAGAAATTCCGAATTTTTCTACCATGGCAATAAATTCAGTATTCGTCACCCACTGAGTGAATTGTTGTGTTACTGAATTTACTGTTTGAAGGATGGATTCAAATTGAACGGCAATAATTGGTAACAATATTACCATTAACACAATAAAAATTCCTATACTTCCTAATAAAATAAATAAAGAAGAAAGCCAACGTGGAATTCCCTTTTTTTCAATTTTTGTTACTAATGGATGTAAAAGATATGCTAATAATAATGCAATAATAAATGGTGCTAAAATGCCTTGAATTGTATCAAATAGCCAAAATGAAAAAAATAAAAGAGATACTATGAGAAGATTTTTTACTAATGAATTTTCTCTAAATGGATAAAAAAGTATAATTAGTGAAATCATCACCACAAATGGAGAAAACAATAAATTTGTAGTATATAGAAGTAGAAAAAATAATATTGCTCCTACAATGAAAATAAGATTTTCTAAAAATGGTTTTTCGTTTAAAGGGTTCATAAATGATTTTTATAATAGTTTATTTTCCGGTATGTCCGAAACCACCTTCTCCGCGAGGAGTAGTGTTTAAATTTTCTGCTTCATTCCATACAACTTTTGCATATTGTGCAATCACCATTTGTGCAATTCGCTCTCCACGTTGTACAACAAATTCTTTTTTTCCAAAATTAGTAAGGAGAATTTTTACTTCTCCACGATAATCGGAATCAATCGTACCGGGTGAATTAAGAATGCCGATATTGTGCTTCAATGCTAATCCGCTGCGTGGTCGTATTTGTGCTTCGTATCCTTTGGGAATTTCTAAAGAAAAGCCGGTGGGAATGAGTACGGTTTCCATAGAAGGAATTTTTATTTCGTTTTCTACTGCTGCATAAATATCCATTCCAGCGGAACCTTCGGTTGCATATTTTGGTAATTCTAAACCGTTACTGTGTGGTAAGCGTAAAATTTTAATGTGTAGAATATCCATAAAATTAAAAAAATATAAAATCAAAAATGACTAAAAATTATCGTTTCGTAAAAAGATAATGACTGACAAACCATTCTTCTCCATTTCGAAATCCCCACAATTCTGCACACGCCATAAAAAATATTCTCCAATAGGTAATCCATTGTTTGACGTTTTCTTTTCCGTACGTTTGAGAAAATATTTTTTGCACTTCAGTTTTATGAGCATCCATATTGTGCAACCATGCTTCACTGGTTTTAGAATAATGTGTTCCGGAAACTCGCCAATGTTTTTCAATCAGAAAATGATTTTGAAAATACAATAACAAATTATCGCTTGGCATAATTCCACCAGTAAAAAAATATTTCGCCATCCAGTCGGTAGAATCTCTTACTTCAAATGGATAAGCATATTCTTTATGGGTAAAAATGTGAATAAACATTTTTCCATTTTCTTGCAAAAATGTAGAAAGTTTTTCTAATAATTTTTCATAATTCCGTATATGTTCAAACATTTCTACAGAAACAATTCGGTCAAACTTTTCTTCTATAGAAAACTCATTCATATCTGCTGTTATAATAGAAAGATTGTTAATATTTCTTTTCTTTGCTTCTGAATTAATATATAATTTTTGCGTACGGGAATTTGAAACTCCAACAATTTCTGCATTTGGAAATTTTTTTGCCATGTATAATGAAAGTGAACCCCAACCACACCCAAGTTCTAAAATTTTTTGTCCATCGGAAAGTTCTGCTCTTTCGCAGGTGAGTTGCAGCATGTCTTCCTCAGAGATATCAATGTCATTTACACCGTTGTTCCAATAACCGGAACTGTATTTCATATTTTTTCCCAATACTAATTGGAAAAATTCCGTTGGAACTTCATAATGTTGCTCATTTGCATCTTTTGTGTGAAGTGCGATTGGGCTTTGCTTCAGTTCTTCAATAAAATTCAGGAAATGTTGTTGCTGTAATTCAACATTTTCTTTTTTTTCTTGACGAAGTCGTGAGCGAAGTAATTGACGAATTCCTATGCGAAGGAGAAAGTCTGGTAAGTAACTATAAGAGGACATTAGTTATTTTTTTATAATTTATGTTTTCACATCAAAATATATCAAAAATACCATTCAAAAACACAAAGAACTCTTTTAATTATGCGATAAAACAAATATATTAAAAGAAAAAATTATTCATAAATATCATAATAATCCTTTAATCATAGTTAAAATTAATGCCAGAACTTTCTAAAACATACAATCCACAAGAAGTAGAAAATACAATTTATACTCGTTGGGAAAACCAAAACTTTTTTCACGCAAAAGTTGATTCTAACAAAACACCATACACTATCGTAATTCCCCCGCCCAATATTACTGGTATTCTCCACATGGGACACATTTTGAATAATACTTTGCAAGATGTTTTTATAAGATGGAAAAGAATGCAAGGATACGAATCATGTTGGGTTCCGGGAACAGACCACGCTGGAATTGCAACACAACACGTTGTGGAAAGAGAATTATTGAAACAAGGAATTAAACGACGCGAACTCGGAAGAGAAAAATTTATTGAACGCGTGTGGGAATGGAAAAATCAATATGGCGGAACAATCACTAAACAACTGCGAACACTTGGCGTTTCGTGTGATTGGCAGCGAGAACATTTTACGATGGATGAAGACCTTTCCAATGCTGTGCAAGAAGTATTTATTCGTCTTTATGAAAAAGATTTGATTTATAAAGGAAAATATATTGTTAACTGGTGTCCCAAAGACCTCACAGCGTTGAGTGATGATGAAGTAAATTATTCCGAAAGCAACGGACATTTATGGTACATCAAATATCAAATAGAAAATTCTGAAGAATACATCACTGTTGCAACAACACGACCGGAAACAATGTTGGGAGATACTGCTGTTGCCGTCAATCCAAAAGATGAACGTTACAAAAATTTTATTGGGAAAAATGTTCGACTTCCCATCTCTCAAAGAACCATACCAATTATTGCTGATGATTTTGTTGATGCAGCATTTGGAACCGGTGCAGTAAAAGTAACACCGGCTCACGACCCAAATGATTATCAAATTGGATTGCGGCATTCACTTCCTCAACTCATTATAATGGATACTTCCGGAAAAATGAATGAAAACGTTCCCAGCAAATATCGCGGAATGGATAGATATGAATGTAGAAAAGAATTGTTGAGAGATTTAGAACACGAAAATTTATTATTAAAAACTGAAAATCATCTTCACAGTGTTGGACATTGTTACCGATGTGATACAGTTATTGAACCATATCTTTCTGACCAATGGTTTGTGAAAATGAAGCCACTCGCTGACCCAGCATTAAAAGTTGTGCAAGAAGGGAAAATTAAATTTCATCCCGAACGCTGGACAAAAGTGTATGAACATTGGATGACGAATATTCGCGATTGGTGTATTTCGCGGCAACTTTGGTGGGGACACCGCATTCCTGCATATTACTTACCAGATGGAACTTTTGTCGTTGCACGTTCCCCCGAAGAGGCATTGCAAAAAGCACAACAAAAAAATCCAAATGTTACAGTAGAAAATTTGAAGCAAGACGAAGATGTTTTAGATACATGGTTTTCTTCATGGTTGTGGCCTCTTTCTGTTTTTGGTTGGCCAAAAGAAACGGAAGACCTAAAATATTTTTATCCAACCAATACACTTGTTACCGCACCGGATATTATTTTCTTTTGGGTTGCAAGAATGATTATGGCGGGCTTAGAACTTCGCGGAGAAATTCCATTTAAAGATGTGTATTTCAACAGCGTTATTCGTGATGTACAAGGAAGAAAGATGAGTAAATCGCTCGGAAATTCTCCAGACCCATTAGATGTGATTGCTACCTATGGAGCCGATGCATTACGCTTCACTCTTCTCTATCTTGCTCCTATCGGACAAGATATTTTGTACGCTAATGAAAAATGCGAACTCGGGAGAAACTTCGCCAATAAAATTTGGAATGCTGGCAGATTTTTATTGATGAATAATTCAGAAGTCAGAAGTCAATCCAATAAAAACGAATCAGAAGATTTAGAATTTAGAATTTCAAATTTCGAGTTTCCCGATAAGTGGATTCTCTCTCGATTTAATTCTACCATAAAAGAACTATATACTGCAATGGAAAATTTTCGTGTCAACGATGCAGTAAAATTATTATATGATTTTATATGGAAAGATTTTTGTGATTGGTATGTAGAATTTGTAAAACATCGTTTACAAGAAACAACTGATGTAAATGCAAAAAAATCTATTATTGAAAATGCACTTCACATTTATGAACAAACATTAAAACTTCTTCATCCATTTATGCCGTTTGTTACAGAAGAAATTTGGCAACATCTTGCAGAGCGAAAAGAAAATGAAACAATAATGCTTGAACAATTACCAATGTGTAGTGAAAATGAAATTGTTTTAGAGATAGAAAAAGAAATGGAATTTTTACAAAATGTTATTAGTGCAGTACGCAACATTCGCAGTGAAATGAATATTCCACCAGTAAAGCCCGTTGACCTTGTTGTGAATGGTTCTGATGATGAAAAAATAAATATTCTTTCCAACAATCAAAAAGCAATACAAAAATTAGCACGAGTAGAAAATATTACACTCGGAAAAAATCTTGTAAAGCCCGGTTACTCTGCAAGTGCTGTTGTTAATGGACAAGAATTGTTTATTCCGTTAGAAGGAATTATTGATATGGAAGTAGAACGTTCTCGATTACAAAAAGAAATTTCTCGTCTTGAAGGACAATTACAAGGTGTGAATGCAAAACTCAATAATGCTGGTTTTGTAGAAAAAGCACCCGCAGATGTATTACAAAAAGAAAAAGATAAGCAAGAAAATTTTCAACAAACAATTGTAAAATTAAAAAATAGTTTGGAGTTGTTAGGATAGTTTTATGAATAAAAATATTACTTTATCTTTAACTAAAGAAGAAGCCATTGTTCTCTTTGAATTTGTTTCTCGTTTTACACAAAGAGGAAGTTTAACAATTCAACATTTAGCAGAAGAAAAAGTACTTTGGAATATTTGTGCAGATTTAGAAAAAATTCTTACAGAACCATTTCAATTAAATTGGAGTGAAATTCTTCAACATGCGCAAAACACAATAAAAGATACTTCATTATAAATGAACACCCTGCTTTTCGAAACCACCCGCACCACAACACAACTCTCTCGCAATTATTATTTTGAAAACCCCATTGCAATACTTCAAACGTCTTCATTAAAAGAAATACCAAAAATTTTTGAACAAATAGAAAAATACTTAAAAAACGGAAATTATGTTGCGGGATATTTTTCTTATGAATGCGGTTATCATTTTGAAAAATTTCTTCTCGATTATTCATACCAATCACCATTTCCACTTATTTGGTTGGGAGTTTATAGAGAACCAAAAATTATTTCTTCAAAAATAGAAAATGAAAATTATTCTATTGATAATTTTCACCTTGAAATACAAAAAGAAAATTACATAAAAAATATTGAACGCATTAAAAATTATATTCTTGAAGGAGATACATACCAAGTTAATTATACCACCAAGCTCACATTTGATTTTTCTGGTTCTGCATTTGGATTATATCGTACACTACAAAAAAAACAATCCGTAGAATATGCTGCATTTTTAGAAACAGAATTTGGCGGCATTCTCTCTCTTTCTCCGGAATTATTTTTTCACAGAAAAAATAATTCCATCATCACCAAACCAATGAAAGGTACGACATCACGAGGAAGAACAGTAAAAGAAGATGAAAAAATTATAGAATGGTTTCGCAACGATGAAAAAAATCGAAGTGAAAATTTAATGATTGTGGATTTGCTTCGTAATGATTTAGGAAAAATGTGTGAAATTGGAAGCATCAAAGTTCCACAACTTTTTTCTGTAGAACAATATGAAACATTATTTCAAATGACTTCTACGATTGAAGGAACATTGTGTAATAATATTTCCTATTACGAAATCTTCAAAAGCATATTCCCTTCTGGTTCCGTAACGGGTGCACCAAAAATTCGGACAATGCAAATTATTCGAGAATTGGAAAAAGAAAATAGAAATGTATATTGCGGAGCAATCGGTTTTTTTTCTCCCAATAATGAAGCAATATTTAATGTTCCCATCCGCACAATCACCATTCAAAACAATAAAGGAGTAATGGGAATTGGCAGCGGAATCGTTTTTGATTCTGTTCCGGAAAAAGAATTTGAAGAATGTATATTAAAAGCAAATTTTCTCACTCATCCATTAATTGAATTTCAATTGATAGAAACAATTTTATGGAATGGCAAAGAATATACATTTCTTGAACAGCATCTTGAGCGAATGAAAAATTCTGCCCAATATTTTGGATTTTCTTTTAGTAAAGAAAAAATTGTACAAAAGTTTTTAAAACTTGATAAATCTCATCAAAAAATACGAATACTACTTTCCAAAGATGGGACAACAGAAATTGAAGCACTTCCTCTTACTTCTTCATCTCTAATCATTAAAATCTCACCAGAAAAGGTTTTATCAACAGATAAATTTCTTTTTCATAAAATAACTCACCGTCCACTCTACAATAAATATCGTGAATTATCAAAAAAAGAAAATATTATAGATTATATTTTCTTAAATGAAAAAAATGAAATTACCGAAGGAACAATTCACAATATTTTCATTCAGCAAAATGGCAAACTCTACACTCCACCAAAAGAATGTGGAATATTAGCCGGAATACAACGTCAAAATATTTTGAAAGAAAACTTGAATACTAAAGAGAAGATTTTAACTCTTGAAGATTTAAAAAGTGCAGAAAAAATTTTTGTGTGTAATTCTGTAGTTGAATTATTAGAAGTTCATCTCAAAATTTAATACTAATATTCATTATCATTCCTTGCTGTGTCGGAAAAACTATTGCTGTTCCTTGCTTCTCTCTTCCTAAAATTTTATTGGTTACAGAAATAATTTCTTCACGATAGGTAAATACTAACAAAGACCAACCAGTTCCTATCAACGCACCCGTCAATACATCTGTTGGATAATGCACTCCGGAATATATTCTTCCATATCCCACTAAACCCGCCCACAAAAATGCCGGAATATATACTTCTGGTTTTGAATATTGTAAACTTATCATTGTAGCCAAAGAAAATGCCGCAGTTGCATGTCCACTGGGAAAAGAGTACGGGTCAGAATACTCATATTCCAATACATGAACATTAGAAAGTTCATCATACGGTCTTTTTCTTTTTATAAGAGATTTCATTAAGGTTTTTGTTCCAAAAGAAAATACTCCCGCAGTAGAAAGAAGAATTCCATTGTCAAATAGCACATCATCATGATTATACAATCCATATCCCATAAAAGAAATTGGAATTGCTATTGATAATGGTGTTACAGAAAAATTCGTAATTCCAAAAAGAGAATTCTTAAAAGAAGATTGAGAATTATTGATGGAACGAAATAATCGTACATCAAAGTTATTTGGGCTTTCTTGTGCAAAAGTAACTTTTACAAGAGCACATACAATAAATACAGCAAATATTTTTTTCATAAAAATTATTTTTTGTGTTTCACAATAATACATTTTCTTTTTTTGAAACATTTTATAATACAAAATTCTTCACAAAAAACACTTTTTTAGCAACATATTTTTGGCACACATATT
>CALETH010000135.1 GCA_937920105.1 uncultured Bacteroidota bacterium | reverse complement strand
AGATCAGATCTGGTGACTGGAGTTCAGACGTGTGCTCTTCCGATCTCCTTTATACACACTTTCCTATAATGAAGAAACTGAGCAAATTAATTTAAAAATGACAAAAATTTATACAAAAACCGGAGACAAAGGAGAAACATCATTATTTGGTGGAGAGCGAGTTGCTAAAGATAATGAAAGAATAGAAGCGTACGGCTCTGTTGATGAACTCAATTCTCTAATGGGAATAATTCGCTCACTTCAACCATCCCAAAAAATAAATGCAATGTTGGAAAATATTCAAAATGATTTATTTATTGTTGGAGCAGATTTAGCAACACCAAACACAAATACTAATTCTGTAATTCCACACATCGCAGAAACACAATATCAAAATTTAGAAAAAAATATAGATGTATTAGAAGAAAAACTCTCACCACTCACATCATTCATACTTCCCGGCGGAACAACCATTGCAGCACAACTTCACTTTGTACGAACAGTGTGTCGAAGAGCAGAACGCTGTGTGGTAAAACTCTCCCATCTTGAAAAAATTAACAATAATATTATTATCTATCTTAATAGATTATCAGATTTATTATTTGTAATGGCGCGATATGAAAATCATATCAATCAAAAAAAAGAACAAGAATGGAAAAGTGGAAAAAGATAGAGACATTGTCATTGCGATTCCGCTTTAGCGGAAGAAGCAATCTACCACAAGCGGATTTAATAAGAACCCATTTTGATAATTTTTAACTATTGACATTTTCATAAAAACACTATAAGTTTCTTTAATAAATTTATCTTATAAACCATTATTAGTAGGAGGTTGTATGGTGAAACGTATTATTATAGCTGTGTTATTATCTACACCGTTATTTGCTCAATATTATTATTACGGAGAAAGACCGCTTGAGCAATCTTTTGAAAACGAAACATTTTTCTTTAATTCCAACCATGTAAATCCGTTTGGAATGAAAGAATTTTCTTCTGTTACTCCCGGACTTATCAACAATCCATTACTCAATCTACAAATCAATCCCGCAAATATATTGTATGATTCTCTTTCATCAAATTATATTTATTTGGATTTTCGTACGAGTAGAGAAATAAGTAGAGAATATCCGGTGTATGTTCAACCGTATATGAGTGTAGATAGAGTAATGCCTCCGTATCCGCAATTTTTTGCTATGGAAAAAAGATTTATAGAGCCAGCACTTTCCGGTGTATATTTCACCCATCCATTTTCTTCTGTTCCTCAATTATCTGTGGGAGCAACATATCAAATGATTTTTCAAAACGAAAATTATTATTATCTTCCGCAACAAGGTTATAGAAATGAGTTGATGGCAGATGTGCGAAACTTGACACAATCTATTGATAAAAATACGGATTACATGAAACATCAGGGACATTTTGGTTCTTTCTATTTGGGATATGAAGTTAATCATCAAATAAATGCAGGGATTCGTTTTAATCGTTCAATTTTTGATAGAAAAGGAGTATTAGGAGCAGAAAATTCTATATACAATAATATGGAATCTCGGTTACAAGATTATAACCATTGGGATGTTGCCACAGGAGTTCAATATAATTTTTCTACAAATTCTAGTATAGGTATTACTACAGGATATTTATGGGGAACAGCAAAACAATCATTATTACAAAACAATAATTCTAATCCGATTGTAAGTAATAGTCAATCTAACAATGATAAAACACAACGTTGGTTGCATGATGGATATAAACTGTATGGGAGTATAGATTTTTCTTCTCGTATTGCTGAAAATAAAAAAATTACTATTGTATATTCAGCTTCTTCTCACAATATGCAACTATCTTCTTCTTCACTATCATCAGGTTTTTCATATAGTAGTTATGCAGACCAATCAAACTTTTGGGAATCGAAATATTTTCTTGATGATGCACGAAGTGGTAATGGAAAGAAAAATGTTATCACACATCAAATTTCCCCTTCATTACAGTGGATACCAAACGAAGAACTCACTCTTAATTTGGGTTTATCTGTTGAATTATTATCTTCTCATGTTTCTACAACAGAAAAAATAACAACAAGCAGATTTTATTATAATGCAGGTACAAATTATTATTATATAGACAGTCTTGCAGAAAAGAAAAATCTTCCTTGGAAATTTGATGTATTATTAAATACAGTTCAATTACCAATAATTTTCCAATGGAAAACATCAGATGCTATTGAATTGATATTTGGTATCAATAATCAATTCATTACACGAGAGATAAATGAGATAACAACAGAAGACATTCAATATCGTACCACCAATCAAAATGGTGTAATAACAACAATCAATAACGTTAAACAAGAATATGTTTCTCCAACAACGTACATTGATGAGTCTAAAACAACATTATTATTTGGAACAAAACTTTCTCCAATGCCATTAATGGATATACAATTTCTTGCACTCCCATCACACACCTATTTATGGAATGGAGCAAAGCAAATTAATTTTCAATGGTGGTTAGGGATAAACTTACATCCATAAAACATCAATCTAATTTTTTTAGAAAAAGCGGAAAAGTATCATTCTTTTTCGCTTTTGTTGTTATAAGATAAATTATTTCATATCTTTTTAAAATTAAAAAATCATAGCCCTCATAAAATTCATTTAATCATAGTTTAAAACCCATTATGTTCGCAATACTCAATAAAATTTTTGGAAAAAAAGAAGGAAAAGATGTAAAAAAAATCCTTCCCCTTGTAGAAGAAATCAATCAACACTTTGCATCCTATCAAAATCTCACTGATGATGAACTTCGTGCAAAAACAACAGAATTTAAACAACGCATTACTGAATCCTTACAAGAAACAGAAAATGAAATAGCCGCACTAAAAGAAAAACTATCCACTGCACCACAAGAAGAACACGAAGAAATTTATCAAATCATCGAAAATTTAGAAAAAGAAACCTACTCTATTATAAAAGAAACGTTAGATGAAATTCTTCCCGAAGCGTATGCAGTAGTCAAAGAAACCTGCTGCCGACTTGTAGGAAAATCTTGGGATGTCATGGGAAATAAATTTGTATGGGAAATAGTTCCTTATGATGAACAACTCATCGGTGGAATAATTCTTCATCAAGGAAAAATTGCAGAAATGGCAACCGGTGAAGGAAAGACTCTCGTTGCAACATTGCCGTTGTATCTCAATGCACTTGCCGGAAAAGGTGTTCACTTGGTAACCGTGAACGATTATCTTGCACAACGCGATAGTCAATGGATGGGAAAAATATTTGAGTTTCACGGACTCACTGTTGGATGTATCATACAAAATCAAGACCCTGCTCGCCGCCGCAAAGAATACGCCTCAGATATTACTTACGGAACAAATAACGAATTTGGATTTGACTATTTACGCGATAACATGGTAGGAAGTCCCGAAGACCTTGTGCAGCGAAAACATTTTTACGCAATTGTTGATGAGGTGGATTCCGTACTTATTGATGAAGCCCGAACACCACTTATTATAAGCGGACCTGTTGAAGTTGATGATAACAAATTCAACGAAATGAAACCACAAGTAGAACGCCTTGTCAATGCACAACGAAACCTTGTTGCAAAAGTTCTCACCGACGCAGAAAAAAATCTTACCGAAGGAAAAGAAAAAGAAGCCGGAGTTTTTCTTCTTCGTGCTTATAAAGGAGACCCAAAAAGTAATCGCTTGATGAAACTTTTTGCAGAAGGAAAACCAAAAACACTCATGCTTTCTGCCGAAGGCGAATATATGGCAGAGCAAAATAAACGCATGCACGAAATCACCGATGAATTATATTATACCATTGATGAAAAAAATCATGTTATAGATTTAACAGAAAAAGGGAGAGAATTTTTGGCAGGTGCATCCAATAAAGATTTTTTCCTTCTTCCAGATATTGGAACAGAATTGAGTGTGATAGAAAATAATGCTGCACTTTCATCACAAGAAAAACAACAAAAGAAAGATGAATTGAATAAACTGTATGCAGAACGCAGTGATAAAATTCATACAGTCCGTCAACTTCTTCGTGCTTATTCACTCTATCAAAAAGATGATGAGTATGTTGTTTCTGAAGATGGGAAAATTATGATTGTTGATGAATTTACGGGACGCTTACTTTCTGGGCGTCGTTACTCTGATGGACTTCATCAAGCAATTGAAGCAAAAGAAGGAGTGAAAGTAGAACGCGATACACAAACACTCGCAACCATTACACTGCAAAATTATTTTCGTCTTTACAAAAAATTAGCAGGAATGACTGGTACTGCAGAAACCGAAGCATCAGAATTCTTTGAAATCTATAAATTAGAAGTTGCCGTTATTCCAACTCATAAAAAAGCTATTCGTATTGATGATGAAGATGTAGTCTATAAAACAAAAAGAGAAAAATATAATGCTGTAGTAGATGAGATTGCAAAATTACATAATGAACAAAAGCCCGTTCTTGTTGGAACAACCAGCGTTGATGTTTCCGAAACTATTAGCAGATTGTTGAAACGCAAAGGAGTTCCGCACAATGTATTAAATGCGAAACAACATCAGCGAGAAGCAGAAATTGTTGCCAATGCAGGTTTACCGGGAGCAGTAACTATTGCAACAAATATGGCAGGACGTGGAACGGATATTAAACTTGGAAACGGCGTACGAGAACTTGGCGGTTTACAAATTATTGGTACTGAACGACACGAGTCCCGCCGAATTGATAGACAGTTGCGCGGACGTGCCGGAAGACAAGGAGACCCCGGATATTCAAAATTTTTTATTTCGCTTGAAGATGATTTAATGCGTCTTTTTGGAAGCGAACGCATCGCAAGAATTATGGAACGTTTGGGTTTGAAAGAAGGAGAAGTTATTCAACATTCCATGATAACAAAATCAATCGAACGAGCACAGAAAAAAGTAGAAGAAAACAATTTTGGTATTCGTAAAAGATTGTTGGAATATGATAATGTGATGAATCAACAACGAGAAGTTATTTATGCAAAACGTCGGCATGCACTTGTTGGCGAACGATTGAAAGATGATATTATGGAAATGACATCGGATTTTGTTGATGAACTATTAGAACTTTATTATGAAAAGGCAGAATTTGAAAATATTCAAGATGAATTGCGGGTAAATTTTTTGGTAGATTTTTCTCTTCAACCAACCCAATATCAAACCTTAGGAAAAGATGGAGTAAAATCCGAAATCATGAAATCCATTGTGGAATTTTATGAACGAAAAGAAAAAAACATCGGAACAGAAACGATGGCACAAATTGAACGCATTTCTATTCTTCAAGTCATAGATATGCGATGGAAAGAATATCTTCGCGAAGTTGATGATTTAAAAGAAGGAATTCATTTGCGAGCGTACGGACAAAAAGACCCAATTTTAGAATACAAAGGTGAAGCGTACAAAATGTTCATGGAATTATTGCAAATGGTGAACCGTGAAATTTTAAATATGGTCTTTAAACTTTTTCCAAGTAATACAGAACTCCAAAAAAATCAGCGAGCAACACGTCGCGAACAATGGAAAACAACACATTCCTCATCAACTGGAATGGGACTGCAACCACAATCGCAAGAAAAACAAGAAGAACCAAAAGTGCAGCAACAAATTCGTGCAGAAGAAAAAGTAGGGCGAAATGACCCTTGTCCTTGTGGAAGTGGAAAAAAATATAAACAATGTCACGGAAAGTAATTTAAATTTCCCTTTTAATAAAAGGGGAATAGATAATTAAAATAAAAAAGTCGGTAATACCCGACTTTTTTATTTCTATTTCTGAGATGTTGGAGGTTGTAAAATATTACAATCAATAATAGGAGAAAAATTGAAGAGATTATCTTTTTCACATCGATAAACAATTCCATTTTTTACAAAAATTAATCTCCCAAACACATCAACATCTGCCCAAATCACAGTATTATCAATGATATTTATCAAATTATTTTTATCATCGAATAAAAAATAATCACATAAGTGATACATACCATGTTTTATCCAATCAAATTTTAATTTCATTCTTAATTTATAGTTAAGAATAATTTTTTCAAACTCAAGAGCATCTCTTGTTTCGCTTCTATTATCCAAAAAATCATATTTAGTTTGTCCTGTACTAACATCTTTCCAACCATTTCGTAATAAACGATAATAAAAAATCCATGAAAATTTCCATTGAGGAAATGGATATTCTTCCACCGTAGTTTTTATTATGTATTTTTTTGTGAATTCATCATCTGTTATTTTATTTTCAGATTGTTTTCTTGCAAGAGGATGATTAAAAGCCTCTAAAAAAAGTTGTTTTCCATCATCACCCCAAAAAATTCCTCCACCATGCCAAGTATCAAGATGGTCATATAAAATTTTTGCTTTTAAAAAAGGTGGTTCACAAATAGCAGTCCAACAATAAAGATTACTTCTCATAGAGTGACCATCACCCATTGCAAAATAGACCATGTATTTTCCATCAAACGATAAATCTGTTTTTAGATTATAAATCGTTCCATGAAACCATGAGCCATATTCAAACTCATCAGTTTCTAAATTCCACTTAATGATGTGATATTTTTTACTCCCTTTTTTTGCAATGAGAATGGCAATAGGTGCTTCTTTAGCAAGTAAAATGTAGGGTTTAGTTGTTGGAGATTTCATAATCATGGTAGAAAAATATATGTAATGTACTATATTTTTAAATGTGATTCTTAAATTTTACAGATTGTTTTTCAGACATCAATAAAGTATATTAAAAGTCATAAAAATGTCTATTATTGCTGATAATATTGAAGAAATTCGCAAAAATATTGAAAAAATCTGTTTGCGAGCAGGAAGAAATCCAAAAGAAATTCAACTCATTGCAGTTAGTAAAACATTTGGAGAAGAAAAAATTCTTGAAGCAATGAAATCAGGAATTGTGGATTTTGGAGAGAATTATGTTCAAGAAATTCTCGAAAAACAACAACATCTTCAAAAAAATTTACTCCGTTGGCATTTTATAGGACATCTTCAATCTAATAAAGTAAAATATATTATAGATTGGGTGTACATGATTCATTCAGTAGAAAGTGAAACACTCGCAAAGAAAATTCAAAAACGAGCAGAAAAGATTGGACGTACAATTCCCATTTTGGTAGAAGTCAACACCTCAGAAGAAGCAACAAAATTTGGAGCGAGGCCGGAAAAAGCAGTAGAATTTATTCGCTCTATTGCACATTTTCCAAATCTTGAAATTCAAGGGTTGATGACCATCGGACCATTTACTTTAGATGTTGCACAAACTCGTACAGCATTTCAAACACTCAAATCAATTTTTAATGAAGTGAATGCAAAAAATATTCTTTCCAAACCAATGCAACATCTTTCTATGGGAATGACTCACGATTATGAAATTGCAATAGAAGAAGGAGCAACAATGCTCCGTATTGGGACAGCAATTTTTGGAAAAAGAGAAAAGAAAGTATGAATATTATTTGGGATGAAAAGAAAAATAAAAAATTAATTGATGAACGAGGTATTTCGTTTGAAGAAATTGCAGAACTTATAATAGAAAAAAGATATATCACAATTCTTGAAAACCCTGTTAGAAAAAATCAACAAATTTTTCTTTTATTTCTTAATAAATATGTTCATGTTGTTCCGTTTATCGTAGATAAAGATAATAATCTTATCTTAAAGACAGTATTTCCAAGTAGAAAGTTTCACAAAATATATGGAGAAAAAAACAATGAAAACAACTCTTGATAAATATGAAAAAAAAATAGAACACTCTGCACATACATATCGTCCTGTATCAAAAAAGAAATTAGAGAAAATAGAAACTATATTAGATACAGTAAAAAAAACTCGAAAGATTAATATTACTCTTTCAGAAACAGTATTAGCAGAACTAAAAAAACAATCACAAGAAAAAGGTATTTCGTATCAAACTTTGATTGCCAATATTTTACATAACTTTGTTACTCACCGTTATGTGCGGTGAAAATATTATTCACTATTTTTTATTTTTCTTATGCGACTTACACCACTTGAAATAAAAAAACAAGAATTTAAAAAAGTACTTCGCGGATATGACCCTGTAGAAGTAGATTCTTTCATGGAAATGATTTCCAACGAGTTTGCAGAATTATTAAAACAGATTAAAGAACTGAAAGATGAATTGTTGGAAAGCGAAGTTCACCTTCGTGATTACAAACAGATGGAAAAAACATTGCAGCAAACACTTATGCAAGTTCAAGAAACCAGTGGAAAAGCAATGGAAAATTCTCGTAAAGAAGCGGAATTACGAATTCAAGAAGCAGAACTCAAAGCAAGTCAAATGGTAGAACGTGCAAGAGAAGAAGTTTTCAAAATGAAAGAAGAAATTCATTCGCTACAAGTAAAAAAAGAATCACTGGTGAGTAAAATGAAAATGCTACTGACATCTGAACTGGAACTTATTAAAGCTTTACAAACTGGAAGCGAAGAATTATCATCCAAACCACTGATTGCAGAAAAAGAAATTGAATCTACAAAAGAAGAGCCAAAAAATACTTCTGTAAATATTGATGATGTAGTAAGTAAATTGTAATTTTTTTATCAAAAAATAATGCAAAAAAATACTATTATAAAAATTGTTCAATGGGGAATTTTTATAGGGATTTTTATTGTTACTCTTCTATACTCTTTAAAACTTGCCGTAATAGAAAATAGACCTCCTGATGGATATGATGAAAATATGTGGACTGGTGCATCTATCACTTCTTATAATATGTTTTTTAAAGGATATATAAGAGATGTAACTATTGTTGATGGATGGTTTGAACAATACGCACAACAATATCACATCAATACAAGAGCAATGCAGAAAGAAGAATTGCAATGGTACGATAATGCTATTTGGACATTTGGTTGGAAAGCACCAAACGTTGGTAAATATTTAATGGGTTTTGCTATTGTGAATTTTGGTAACAATGTTAACCCGGAAGGAAATTTTTATCATTGGAATCCGGATAAAACACAAAACAAATGGCCCGGCAATTATTCTCCAGCCGAGCATGTTTGGTTAGCCAGAGTAGTGAATGCAATTCTGAATGCGTTAGGTATCGGGTTACTCTTTTTTATTGGGTGGTATTTTATAAACTATACTACAGGAATTGTTGCATCATTGTATCTTCTCTTTAATGAAACCTATATGATGAGTAATACTGGTGCAATGCTTGAATCATCATCAATATTTTTTACTATTCTCACAATTGTACTTTTGATGAAATTTTTTCAATCATTTACTAAGTTTTCTATCAAACAAAATATTCTTTATTCAATTTTTATCGGAATATCTTTTTCTTTAGCCGTTGGATGTAAACTGAATGCAGGATTAATAGGATATACTATTACAATAACATTTATTGTCGCAGGAATTTTTTTATGGAAGAAAATAAAATCGCAACCAGATAATAAAGAACAAAAGAAAAAAGAGAAATCTGAATTTCAACATCAAAAACAAAAATATCGTCAATTATTTCTTAACAGTATTCTTTCCATGGCAATTATTTTCTCTACAACTTTTGCTGTTTTTGTTGGACTTCATCCACATTTACGAACAGACACGGTAAAGAAAGTTCAAATTATTAGAGAATCTATCGACCGTTTTTTTGATATACGAGCACAAGCATTGGGTTCAAAACATATTAAAGATTCATTTGTAGAAAGTGCAAGTCTTTTTATAAAACGAAACTATATAAAAACAGAAGATGCATATTATGGTACATTTGGAAAATTACTACCATTGAGATTTAATCCATTAGATGGAATATTTATTATCGTTGGTCTTATAGGAATAATTCGTTTAGCAATAAAAGAAGCAAAAGCAAATTATCTGATAAATCATTTTGCTTTTTTTATACTTTTTTATGCTATTTATTTTTGGGGACTTGTTGATTTTCTTTGGATTGATTGGTCAAGATACCACGTTCCTATTTATCCCATGAATGCGTTACTTGTGGGAATATCGTTTTCAGTAATAGGAAAAAAACTTTTTGAAATAATGCCACTAAAAAGTTTTTTGATGAGAAAATAATGCCGCAACTTTCTCTCATCATTTCATTTTATCAAAAAATAGAATATTTAGAATTAGTATTTGCAGGATTGTGTCAACAAACATTTAAAGATTATGAAATTATTATTGCCGATGATGGTTCAGAAGAAAAAATAGTTCAACAAGTTAAAGCATTAGGAAAATCGTTTTCTCTTCCATTTCACCATGTTTGGCAAGAAGATAAGGGATTTAGAAAAAATAAAATTTTGAATACAGCAATTAATTCTTCCAATACAACCTACTTAGTATTTATTGATGGTGATTGCATTCCACATCCGCAATTTTTATTTGAACATTTTCAGAATAAAAAAGAAGGAGCATGTTTAACAGGCAGAAGAGTAGATATGTCTGAAACGTTCACGAAAAAACTCACTTCTAAAAAAATAGAAAATGGCTATATCCAAAAAAATCTTTATCAACTCTTTTATGAAAGTTTTTTTTGGAAATCATTCAATGTAGAAAAAGGACTTTATATCAAAAATACTTTTTTGCGAAAAATTTTCAATAAAAAAAGACGCGGAATACTTGGTTCAAATTTTTCACTTCACAAAAAAGATATTCTTGCTATTAATGGATTTGATGAACGTTACGAGGAGTATTCTATTGGTGAAGATACAGATATTCAGTACAGATTGGAATTGAATGGTATTCAGATACAATCCGTTAATAACATGGCAATTCAGTATCATCTTTATCATAAAAAGCGAGAACCTTCATTAAAAAATTTAGAATTATTTGAAGAAGTAAAGAAAGAGAAAAAAGCGTACACATCATTTGGAATCGTAAAGGCATAAAATATAAAAATCATGTTTAAAGAACTCACCGATAAAATTCAATATTCACAAATAGAAAAAGAAATTCTCAAATTTTGGGAAGAGCAAAAAATATTTGAACAAAGCATTTCTTCACGAGAAGGAAAGCCAAAATTTACTTTTTATGAAGGTCCACCAACTGCCAATGGACGTCCGGGAATTCATCATGTCATGGCACGAACATTAAAAGATGCAATTTGCCGTTACAAAACAATGAGCGGTTATCAAGTGCATCGCAAAGCCGGTTGGGATACCCATGGTTTGCCTGTAGAAATTGAAGTCGAAAAACAAATTGGTATCAAACACAAAGATGATATTCTCAAATACGGAGTAGAGAAATTTAACGAAGAATGCAAAAAATCCGTTTGGAAATATAAAGTTGATTGGGAAAAAATGACTCGTGAAATGGGATATTGGGTAGATTTAGAAAAACCCTACGTAACATTTCAAAACGAATATATAGAATCCATCTGGTGGGCATTGAAAAAATTTTTTGATGCAGGAATGATTTATCGCGGATATAAAATTCAACCCTACTGTCCGCGATGCGAAACACCACTTTCTTCGCACGAAGTCGCACTCGGTTACAAAGATGTGAAAGACCCAAGTGCGTACGTCAAAATGAAATTGAAAGATGAAACAAACACCTATTTTCTTGTGTGGACAACAACTCCGTGGACACTTATTTCCAACGTCGCACTTGCTGTGCATCCTGAAGTTGAATATGTAAAAGTAGAATTATTAAAAACCGAAGGAGAGCAATCAACACCAACCGGTGAATTTCTTATTCTTGCTAAAGCACGTCTTGAAGTATTGAAAGAAAAATATACCATCATTGAAGAATACAAAGGAAAACAACTTTCCGAAAAAAAATACGAACGACTTTTTTCCTATCATCAAACAAAAGAAAATGGTTGGTATGTTGTTGAAGCAGATTTTGTAACAACAGCAGATGGTTCAGGAATAGTTCACATGGCACCAGCGTACGGTGAAGATGATTATCAAGTATGTAGAAAATATGGATTGCCAACAATTCATCCAGTCAATAAATCTGGAGAATTTGGAGATGATGTTCCTGAATTTAAAGGAAAATTTGTCAAAGATGCTGATAATGATATTCTACAAAATCTCAAAACACGAAATCTACTTTATAAAAAAGAACAATATCTACACAGTTACCCACACTGCTGGCGATGCTCATCACCATTATTATATTTTGCACGAGATTCATGGTACATCAGCAACACAAAATATGCACAACGAATGCGTGAATTGAACAAACAAATTAATTGGATTCCCCCAGAAGTTGGTGCAGGACGTTTTGGAAATTGGTTGGAAGAAAATAAAGATTGGGCACTTTCTCGCGATAGATATTGGGGAACACCATTGCCAATTTGGGTTTGCGAAAAATGTGGAAAACAAGAATGTATCGGAAGTATTAAAGAGTTGGAAGAAAAAGCAAACTCAAAACTGAAAACTGAAAACTGGAAACTTGATTTACACAAACCATTTGTCGATAAATTAACATTTACTTGCGAATGTAGTGGAACAATGAAACGCACTCCCGAATTAATCGATGTGTGGTTTGATTCCGGAGCAATGCCGTTTGCACAATGGCACTATCCATTTGAAAACAAAGAAATTTTTGAAAATGCCTATCCTGCAGATTTTATTTCTGAAGGTATTGACCAAACACGTGGATGGTTTTACACATTACATGCAATCGGAACATTTCTTTTTGATAAACCAGCGTACAAAAATGTGTTAGTGAATGAATTGATTTTGGATAAGCAAGGACAAAAAATGTCCAAATCCAAAAAGAACACTGTTGACCCATTTATGTTGATTGAAAAATATGGAGCGGATGCAACACGATGGTATCTCGTTTCCAACAGTCCTGTATGGAAACCAACATTGTTTGATGAAGAAGGCATTGCTGATGTGCAAAGAAAATTTTTTAGCACTTTACTTAATACGTATTCCTTCTTTGCATTGTACGCAAATATTGATAATTTCAATCCAAATGAAAAACAAATTCCGCTGCAAGAACGTCCAGAAATTGATAGATGGATTCTTTCACATCTTAATTCTTTAATAGGTGATTATAAAACCTATATGAATACTTATGATATTACCAAAGCAACAAGAATTGTGACAGATTTCACATTAGATTTGCTTTCTAATTGGTATGTTAGAAGAAATCGGCGGCGATTTTGGAAAAGCGAAAAAGGAAATGATAAAACTGCTGCATATCAAACATTATATTACTGTCTTGAAACAATTACAAAACTTATCGCACCCATTGCACCGTTTACTTCAGAAAAAGTGTATCAATATTTAACTAATGGTAAAAATTCTGTTCATCTCACATTTTTTCCTGAAGCAATTGCAACAAAAGATGATTTTCATTTACAAGCAAAGATGGATAAAGCCATTAGAATTGTTAGCATAGTTCGTGCAATGAGAATGAAATCCAATTTAAAAGTACGGCAGCCATTGCAAAAAATTTTAGTTCCGGTTCTTCATGAAATAGAGAAAAAATCTATTCAATCGATGGAGGAAACAATTCTTGAAGAAATCAACGTAAAAAAAATTGAATATGTTTCTACCGATTCACCAATTGTTAGCAAAAAAGCAAAACCAAATTTTAGAACGTTGGGACAAAAATACGGAAAAAAAGTCCAAGAAATTGCAGCCAAAGTAAAAGAACTAACATCACAAGAGATTACAACGTTGCAAAAAGAAGGTGAATACAATATTCAAGTAAATGGAACTACATATACTATTATAAAAGAAGATATAGAAATACTTCACGAAGATGTGAAGGGCTGGTTAGTAGAAACCGATGGAATTATAACTGTTGCATTAGATACAACATTAACAACAGAATTAGTGAATGAAGGACTTGCACGAGAATTTGTCAATAGAATTCAAAACATGCGAAAAGATGCTGGATTTGAAGTTACCGATAGAATCAAAATTTATTATTCTACTACAGAAAAACTTACACAAGCAATAATATTAATGAAAGAATATATTGCAAAAGAAACTTTAGCATCCGATATTAGTAATACTTTTCATTCCGGAGAATTTTCCCTAAAAGAAGAAATTAACGGTGAACAATGTGAAATCGGAATTGAAAGAGTAAAAATTTAATTAAATGTCATTCTTGCGAAAGCAAGAATCCAGTAAAAAAAATTTTTAAAAAATCATTAAGGAAAATTTCATGGCAAAAAAAATAATAAAAAAAACTAGTACCATAAAAGCAAAAAAAACAGTAAAGAAAATCGCCAAAAAAATTACACCAAAGAAAAAAGCACCCACAAAAAAAGTTTTGAAGAAAACAAAAACTTCTTCACCCCAAAACAATAGCACGAAGTCCGCAAAACGTAAAGGATATGGAGCGAGAGATTTAGCGTACTTCAAAAAAATTATTATTGAAAAGAAAAAAGAAATCATAGAAGAATTACAAACACTCAAAGAAACTATGATGGATGTTACCACTGGCGAATATAGTAATGAGGGTTCAAATTACTCTATGCACATGGAACAAGGCACAGATGCAATGGAACGAGAAAAAACATTTCTTTTTGCATCACGAGAGGGTAAGTTTCTCAACTATTTAGAAGATGCTTTACGCCGTATAGAAAACGGAACATATGGAATATGTATAGATTGTATTGAGGAACCCAAAAAATATTGTAGAACCTGTCCGCTTATCCCGAAAAAAAGATTAGAAGCAGTACCCCATGCACAAATGTGTATAGAATGTAAACTTCGCAAAGGTCAGTAATGAAAAAAATATTTTTTGTTTCGTTAGGAATTGTTATTGCAGACCAAATAACTAAACTTTTAGTAAAGGGTTTTTCAATTCCATTGTTAAATATTTATGTTAAAGGAATGGAATTGTATTCTTCAATTCCAGTAATTGGAGATTTTTTCCGCATTACCTACATAGAAAATCCCGGAATGGCTTTTGGAATTGATATTGGTAGTAAATTATTTCTTTCGATTTTTTCCATTATTGCAAGTATTATTCTTGCAATCTATTTATATAAAATAGAAAACGCTTCATTATTATTTCGTCTTTCGCTCGCAATAATTTTGGGAGGTGCTGCAGGAAATCTCATCGACCGAACTTTTTATGGAGTGATTTTTGGTGAAGCACCATTATTCTATGGAAAAGTTGTTGATTTTATTGATGTAGATTTTATTGATATTTCTCTTTTCGGATATTCACTCACACGTTGGCCCGTCTTTAATATTGCTGATTCTGCTGTAAGTATAGGAATGCTCTTGGCAATTTTTTCTCACAAAAATTCTATCGTTGAACAACCAAAAGAAATCGCCCTCTAATACCTCACATATTATATTTTCCACTGAAAAATATTTTTTAGTGATACAATAATATTTTTTTGAAAATTGAATTCTGAAAAAGATATGAAATATATTTTTATCATATTGATATGTGCTTTTATTTGTAATAATACAATGATAGCACAAGATAGAGTTTCTCTTACTTACCAAACTGTAGTAAAATTATATAATGATGCTCAGTATGAAAAAGTCATTTCTATGTTTCTTTCCTCTATTCATGATTCAAGTGATACTAAGACATTATTTTATTTTGGAATGAGTTATGCTATGCTTAATGATATTGCTAATGCACGTAAGTATTTACTGAAGGTTATAGAAAAAGATTCTATAAATATGAATTACCGCTTTCAGTACAGTAAAGTATTAATAAATAATGGATATAAAGATGAAGGGATAGACCATATTAAATTTATTATAAGATATGATACTACTTATATTTCTGCATTCTATCAATATGCAATCATACTTTATGAACAAAAAAAATATGAAGAAGCAATTTCACAATTTCGTTTTGTTATCGCTTCTCGACCAAGAGATTTTTTGAGTTATTATTATACCGGTAATTCTTTTCTTTATATAGGACAAAAAGATTCTGCACAAGTGTATCTTACTCTTAGTTTATCATTCAACCCATATTATCTTCCTACATTAACCAGATTAGGAACATTATATTTTAGCAATAATGAATATAGTGAAGCAATGCGTTTATATACATTGGCAGCAGATAAAACTAATGATGCTGATTTACATTATAAAATAGGTCTTTGTCAATTACGATTAGAAAAATTGCCCGAAGCAATTTATTCTATCAATAAGGCAATTCAAGCAGATTCATCAAATGAACTTTACTATGCTCAACTCGGATATATTTATTTTCAATTAGAAAAATATGACTCTTCTGCATTATTTTATAAACAAGCAACAGTGATAAATAATGAAGAACCAACATATTATATTGGCTTAGCCATTGCTTTTTCCAAACAGGGAATGTTTCAACAAGCATTGGAATCATTTCAACAAGCAGTTGTATCTTCTCATCCTGAGAAGATTTCTTCTATCTATATGCAAATGGGAGCAACATTATATCAGAATAAAAAATATAGTGATGCAATTGAAGTGTACAAAAAAGCATTAGAATATAATCCTAAAGAAAATGATGCTCTATACTATCTTGCTTTGTCTTACGACCAAGCAAAACAATATATTTCTGCAAAAAAATGGTATAAGAAATACATTGCATTATATCGCAATACTGATGAAAATGAAAAAGTAATTTATGCAAAAAAACGAAGTGTAGAAATTCAACCTATAAAAAAATAATGTCTAAAGGATTATATCAAATACCAAAACATCTACTGTATTTATTTTCAATATATTTTTTAGGAATACTCATTTTTCTTTTTTTTAGAATTCTTCTACTATTGACAGAATTTTCTCACATTCCCAATATTCCTGAAAGCACATCATTATTACTGCAAGCATTTATAATAGGTTTTAGATTTGATACCGTTATTTCATGTTATATTCTTGCTCTTCCGCTAATAGTATTATCACTCACATCATTTTTTCGTTGGCAACCTCATTGGTTGTATCGTATAATAAATATGTATTGTATTATACTCTATACAATAACATTTTTTGCATGTTCAGCGGATATACCATTTTTTCATCAATATTTTACAAGGTTAAACGTTGCTATTTTGCAATGGACTAACACTCCTGATTTTATGGTAAAATTAGTGTTACAAGAGTTTGATTATTATAAATATTTTTTTCTTTTTTTAGTTATAATAATAGTATTTTCATATTGTATAAAAAAAATAACCAAATTTTTTTCTTATGATGTAGAAAAAATTCCCATTGTATCAAAAAAATATGCAGTAAATGTTTTTCTTTCCATTATTGTACT
>CALETH010000134.1 GCA_937920105.1 uncultured Bacteroidota bacterium | reverse complement strand
GAGACCATACTAGTTGAATTGCTTCAATACTACCTATTCCACCAGCTCTAGGATCCCCTCCAGGTCCAAACCAATGATTTTGAGGTGCTCCAGTAGTTCTTGCCCTAATACCAGCATATGTAGTACCATTAGATGTGTTTCCTAAAACTTCATTTAAAAGATTTACAGCAATGTGAACTGATTCTGGTAAATAACTTCCAGCATAAATTATTCCTTCACCTTTATGTTGAATCAAGTCGCTCACCAATTTTTCCAACAAATTAATATTGAGAGATTGTTCTTTTGCAAAATTTGATAAAGAATAATTTGCTAATACTTTTGTATCAACAGAAATTTTTGATACTTTTTTCTGAACAATAATTTCATTCAACAAACTCATCACAAATTGATATTGTTGGTCCGGACGAATTTTTAATCGATAATCAGCATTCATTCCAGTAATCGTCATACCACCTTCTGCACAATACAATCGATTAAAATCTTTTCCCTTCATCACATCTCTGTTTTGTGTGAACAAACGAGTTTGCTCTATAACATTTCCTTCATTTCCTAAAAAATCTCCTTCTAACGAAAGAATAATTTTTGCTTTTTCCCATTGAATAAGCGGAACACTATTTCCACCGGTAGATTTTTTCCACGCAGATTTTTTTTGTTCTTCGTTAAATAATTCATACGAATAAATTTTTGCTGTTGGATATTGAGCAATAAATTCATCCAATATTTTTTTGAGTGATGGAGAAACTATGGTGTGCGTGATAAGAGCGATTTCTTTTTTGTTTGCAGAAGAATTTTTAAGTGCAGCAATGATGTCATTATCGGCAGCGTTCCACGAACTTTTAACTCGTTTGTGCAACGGTTCTCTCAAACGTTCCGGGTCATAAAGATTGAGAACACTTGCTTGTCCTTGAGAACAAATTTTTCCCTTGTTAATTGGATGGTCTGGATTTCCATCTATTTTAATCGGACGTCCTTCACGAGTTTTGATAAGAATACCACAAGAACTTGCACATCCTGTACATGTAGATGCGTAGTAATTTGCTTTGCCAAGTGTAATTTCTTCCGGCTTTTTATTGTAAGGAATAATTTCTCCCTTATCTCTATAATTAGAACAACCTGCAGCAGCAAACGCCGCGGATGCAGAAAGTAATGCCAAAAACTTTTTGCGTGATATGCCGGACATTTCATTGACATCAAATTTTTCTGTTACGCCGGACATAAATTCATTGGCTTTGGTTTCTTCTGCGGCAGAATTATTATAATAGTGTCGCAAACTTTTCCAATATGATGATTCTTTACTCATGAGTTTTTTATTTTTTAGTTACAAGTTTTGATTTTTTTGTTTGTCATTCCTGCGAAAGCAGGAATCCATAAAACAGAACGATATTTTTTAAGATTTTTACTGATTTCTATCTTCCGAATTCCAACAACTACTTCCATAATCCATACAATCCACTGTGAAAGATTCTAATTCTACCTTTTATTTCTCTTCACTGCGAACGGATTTTCTTCTATTATAATAGAACGAGAAGTAGAAGATTTTTTTTCTTCACCTCGTAAAAATTTAAACGGAAAAACACTGGCTAAAATTCCCACCACAGTTGTTTTTCCGATTGATGTAAAAAATTCTCTTCGTTGTTCAGATATGTTCTTTTTCTCTTTCATAATTTTTCCTCATCTAATAAAAATCATCTATGACAAGCATAACAATTTTCCGGACCTTTTTTAATTCCCGGAACATTGGCTAAAATTACTGGTGCATTTCTATGACAATCCAAACAATTTGCCATGGTAAAAGAATGCACTTGTTCTACTACATCCATCTCTTGTACATTTCCATGACATGATTGACATTCAATTCCTTTATTAACATGCACGCTGTGATTAAAATATGCGTAATCCGGAACTTTATGAATACGTTTCCACGGCATCATTGTTCCTTCATTATAATATTGAGTAAGTTTGATAATTTCTGGTTTATTTTTTCTTGCAACAGCATGGCAGTTCATACAAGTATTAACAGGAGGCACCATTGCGTGACGAGATTTTGTTACTCCAGTATGACAATATTGACAATCTATTTTCATTGTGCCGGCGTGGAGTTTGTGAGAAAAGTTTACAGGTTGTGTTGGTGCATATCCAACACCATCTCGTTCGGGTCGAGAAATATAAAATGTGAGAGCAAATGAACTAAGTGCAACAAAAAGAATGATAGGAACCCGAACCTTTAATACATAATCAAGAAATGATTTTTTCATTGAGTACCTTATTTATCGGAATTGAGAAATGAAATTTTTTGCGATGTGGGAATTTGTGAGGAAGTAACAAGTTTCATCGATACTATAAACAATAATATTTGAATTATTGCGGGGCTGACGAGGCTCGAACTCGCGACCTCCTGCGTGACAGGCAGGCGCTCTAACCAACTGAGCTACAACCCCTTTCAATTAGGACTTACAAATATACATAATGATTTTTTTTTTTGCAATACTTTGTCATGAATTTTATTCTTATAATGTTATATTGAAAAAAATAATTTACAAAAAATGAAAATCGATTCTTACACCATTCTTATCATCTTAAGTATCATCGTAATACTTTCTTCCTTTTTTGATTTCTTTGCAAAAAAAATCAAAATCCCTTCTGTGTTAATGTTGTTGGGAGTTGGAATGCTATTGCGATATATTTCTACTTTTTTTGATTTCACTCCGCCAAACACTAAAAATATTTTAGAAATTTTTGGAATCATAGGTCTCATACTTATTGTTTTGGAAGGTGCGTTAGATTTAAAGTTAACAAAAGAACGACTTCCACTTATTAGAAAATCATTCAGCACTGCATTTTTTACTTTTCTAGCAACAGCACTGCTCATTGCATTTTTTTTACATCAATTATTAGGGGTGGAATTTCAACGATGTTTAGTCAACGCAATTCCACTTGCCGTTGTGAGCAGTGCTATCACAATTCCAAGCGTATTAAATCTTACCAATGAGAAAAAAGAATTTCTCACATACGAATCCACCTTTTCTGATATTATCGGAATAATGTTTTTTAATTTTGTTATTCAAGATGGAGGTTTCGGGATAAATTCTATTATGTCCTTCATACTGAATTTCATTATCATTATTGGAATTTCTATAGCATTCTGTTTTCTCCTATTATTTTTTATAGAAAAAACACGATTTCATGTAAAATTTATTCTCATTATTTCCTTTTTAGTTCTTGTCTACTCTGTAGGAAAAATGCTGCATCTTTCTTCTCTTCTTCTTGTATTAATATTCGGATTGGTATTAAACAATTCCAATCTACTTTTTCAAAACGGTTTTGGAAAATATTTTAAAACTGAAAAACTCTATGAAGAATTAAAACAATTGAAACTTATCACTGCTGAATCAGCATTTCTCATCAGAACATTTTTCTTTATTCTTTTCGGATTTTCATTTCACTTACAAATTCTTCTCGATAATAATGTGTTAATATTAGGCGGCATTATTATTATTGCTATCTATTTTGTTCGTTATCTTTACCTTCAATTTGCAGCAAAAGTTCCACTCATACCGGAACTTTTTATTGCTCCCCGAGGACTGATTACTATTCTTTTATTTTATAGTATTCCACCAACACTTATTATTGAAACATTCAGCGAAGGAATTTTATTTTTTACAATTACCGTAACAAGTATTTTATTGATGATTGGATTATTAGTAACAAAAACTAAAAAAGAAGATTTTGGAGAATATTTACAATGAACTATACAATTCATAAAGCAGACGAACGAGGAAACTCTCACTATGATTGGCTCATCAGCAAACACTCATTCAGTTTTGCTGAATATTACAATCCGGAAAAAATGGGATTTGGATTACTTCGTGTATTGAATGATGATGTGGTGCTTGGTGGATATGGATTTGAATCTCATCCACACAAAAATATGGAAATAATTTCTATTCCACTTTCCGGAGCATTGGAACACAAAGATAGCATTGGAAATACTTCCGTTATCAAAACTCATGATGTGCAAATTATGTCCGCTGGAACAGGAGTCATTCATTCAGAGTTTAATCACTCAAAAACTGAAACTGTAAATTTTCTTCAGTTATGGATTTTACCACAACAAAAAAATATTGCACCACATTATCAACAACTTATCTTTAATCCTGAAAAACGAAAAAATATTTTACAGAATATTGTTTCACCGGAAAAATCTGATTCCACATTATGGATAAATCAAGATGCTTATTTATATTTAAGTTCTTTAGAAAAGAATAGTACTATAGAATATCAATTGCATAAAAAAGAACATGGTGTTTATATTTTTGTTCTTGAGGGAAATATTCTTGTAGAAAAACAAACCTTAAAAAAACGCGATGCTATTGGTGTGTGGAATACAACACACATTACGATTCAAGCAGCAACTCCATCTGAATTTTTATTGATAGAAGTGCCAATGCAATAAAAATTAATATCCAAATGAAAAATTATCAAGAAAATTTCCATTTTTATGGAATGCCAGATATTTCTTATTCTTCTGAATTTGAAATTTTACAGATTTTTTTTATTGGTTGTGGTAAAGAAAATGAAGAATATTGTTTTTCAATTCTTTATTCTCAATCTAGTCCTGTTTATATAGAATTAAATGACCAATCTTACGGTTGTAAGGAAGGAATAGAAAAAATTATTTTAGGGCAAAAACAAATTCGATTTCAGCTTAATGAAAATGGTAAAAATCATATACATTATTCAGAAATAATCATTGATTTTGATTTGGAAGGAGATATAATTGAATATGATGTTTTAAAAGCAGAGTTAATAAAAATTTTTAAAGATAAAATATCAGAATCATCTCAATGAAGAAAAAAACTAATATTCAAACTTATCTTAAAAAATTTTCGCTTTCCGGAAAAAAGAAAACATACATTCAATATTTTTCTTTTAACAATCTTCGCATACCAATTTTCATTAATGAATTTTGGACTTCAAAGCAAAGGCAAGCACACTCCCTTCACGAAATTGCGTACCGAGCATGTTTTAAACCACAACTCCCCAAATTTTTTATCGAACTTTTTACAAAAAAAAATGATGTTGTGTACGACCCCTTTTCCGGACGCGGAACAACAATCATAGAATCCGCATTACTTCAACGCAACATTATTTCTAACGATATAAATCCACTCAACAAAATTCTTTGCTCTTCACGGCTTCATATTCCCACAATAAGTGAAATTGAGCAGCGGCTTTCTGAAATTCCGAACAGCAAAAAAAAATTTGATATAAATCTCACAATGTTTTATCACCCAAAAACATTAGAGGAAATTCTTTCACTCAAAAATTATCTTTACAAAAAAAATAACAATGGTACAGAAGATTATATTGATAGTTGGATACGAATGGTTGCAACGAATAGATTAACGGGACATTCTAAAGGATTTTTTTCTGTATATACACTTCCACCCAACCAAGCAATTTCTCCAGAACGACAAAAAAAAATTAATACACAACGAAAACAAAAACCGGAATATCGAAACACTAAAGAACTTATTCTTAAAAAAACAAAATCGCTTTTACGAAATATCACGCAAGAACAAATTCACTCATTACAAAAAATGAGTTCACAAGCAAAATTTTTGCAGAATGATGCACGTTCTATTCCTGAAATTAAAAATAATTCCGTACAACTCACTATAACTTCTCCACCGTTTTTAGATGTTGTTCAATATGCTGATGATAATTGGTTGCGATGTTGGTTTAATTCTTTCGATGCAAAAACTATTGAAAAAAAAATTACCATGTCAAAAACTATTGATGATTGGTGCAATGTGATGGGTGATGTTTTTAAAGAATTATATAGAATTACCAAACGCAATGGTTGGGTTGCTTTTGAAGTTGGTGAAATAAAACATGGAAAAATTCATCTTGAAGAACATGTTGTTGCATTAGGAATAAACGCCGGATTTTTTTGCGAATGTATTATGATAAATCAACAAACATTCACTAAAACTGCAAATATTTGGGGAGTAAAAAATAATACTAAAGGAACAAATTCTAATAGAATTGTGTTGTTCTATAAAAGATAAAATACCCTGTCCTTACTGCGAATGACTTTTTAATTCTCTACTATCTTTTTCTCAATATTTTTCGTACTATCTTTACCAATAAAATTTACATAATAAAATAAGATTGCTTCGGTCGCTACGCTCCCTCGCAATGACATAAATAACTTATCTTCAAAAAACTATTATGAGTGATAATAAAATTATTTTTTCAATGGTTGGTGTGGGAAAAACACACAAACCCAATAAACAAGTACTCAAAAATATTTATCTTTCATTTTTTTACGGAGCAAAAATCGGAATACTCGGTCTCAATGGAGCCGGAAAAAGTACGCTTCTCAAAATTATTGCTGGAATTGATAAAGATTACAGCGGTGAAATCACATCACAAAAAAATATTTCTTTTGGTTACCTCTCTCAAGAACCGGAATTAGACCAAAATAAAACAGTAAAAGAAATTGTTGAAGAAGGTGTTCAAGAAACAGTCAATCTTATAAAAGAATACGAAGCCATCACTGCAAAATTTGCTGAACCAGATGCGGACTTTGATTCCCTTCTCGAAAAACAAGGAAAGTTGCAAGAAAAAATTGAACAACTCAACGCTTGGGATATTGATAGTAAATTAGAACAAGCCATGAATGCACTTCGTTGTCCACCTAGTGATGCAAAAATTTCCGTACTTTCCGGCGGTGAAAAAAGACGTGTTGCACTTTGCCGTTTGCTTTTACAAGAACCAGATGTTTTACTTCTCGATGAACCAACCAATCATCTTGATGCAGAATCTGTTGGATGGTTAGAACAGCATCTTGCTCAATATAAAGGAACAGTTCTTGCTGTTACTCACGACCGTTATTTTTTAGATAATGTTGCCGGTTGGATTTTGGAATTAGATAGAGGTGAAGGAATTCCGTTTGAAGGAAATTATACTTCTTGGTTAGAGCAAAAACAAAAACGACTTGAGTTGGAAGAAAAACAAGAATCCAAAAAACAAAAAACTTTACAACGCGAATTGGAATGGGTAAGAATGAATCCCAAAGGAAGGCATGCAAAAAGCAAAGCACGTATTTCTGCGTACGAAAAAATGGTTGCTGAACAAAACGAAAAACGTGATGAAGAAATTGAAATTTTTATTCCTGCGGGACCACGACTGGGTGATGTTGTGATAGAAGCACAAAATATTTCTAAAGGATACAACGAAACTTTATTGTATGAAAATTTAAGTTTCTCTCTCCCACCCGGCGGAATTATTGGAATCATTGGTCCGAACGGAGCAGGAAAAACCACACTCTTTAAACTCATCACAGAACAAGAAAAACCTAATAGCGGAAATATTAAAATTGGTGAAACGGTAAAACTTGGTTACATTGACCAAAATCGTCCACTCAACCCTAATAATACTATTTGGCAAGAAATTTCCGGCGGAGAAGAATTGTTGAAAGTTGGAACAAGAGAAATTAATTCTCGTGCGTATGTGGCTCGTTTTAATTTTAGTGGAAGCGACCAGCAAAAATTGGTAAGCCAACTTTCCGGTGGAGAGCGAAATAGAGTTCATCTTGCAAAGATGTTAAAAGAAGGGGCGAATGTATTATTGTTGGATGAGCCAACAAATGATTTGGATGTGAACACGTTACGTGCTTTGGAAGAAGCAATTTCAAATTTTGTTGGTTGTGTTGTAGTAATTTCTCACGACCGTTGGTTTCTTGATAGAGTTGCGACACACATTCTCGCCTTTGAAGGTGAAAGTAATGTTGTATGGTTTGATGGAAATTATTCTGAGTATGAAGAAAACAGAAAAAAACGTCTTGGGATTGATGCAGACCAGCCTCACAGAATTAAGTATAAGAAATTGATGAGGAAGTAGTCTTAACCATGATTTTTAGGATTGAATGATGACTATGATTTTTATTTATTGTCATTCCGACCTGTCCCGTATTTATCTCGCCAAAGCGAGATTTATCGGGAGCGTAGCGAGGAATCTCTCTTTGAAGTGTAATTAGATTTTTCGGTAATCTCTCATATATAACAAAGAAAATTTAAAATATTATTACAAAATTTTTAAATAAAACAAATAAATTATCAATAAAAATCTCAATAATCCTATAAATAGCAAAGACCTCACAAGTTTAAAATTTGTGAGGTCTTATTATTTTAGATTGCTTCTTCCGCTAAAGCGGAATCGCAATGACAATCATCATGATAATCATTTAATCATAGAAATCATGGTTCCGTTTTACGCTGTTTTTCTTTCTCCATAACTATAGATTGGTTCTTTTTTTCCAATGATTGTTTCTTTGGTGATAATACATTTTTTTATGGTGGGTTGTAATGGTAAGTGATACATTATGTCTACCATTATTTCTTCTACAATAGAACGCAATGCTCTTGCTCCTGTTCCGCGTTCAATGGCTTTTTTAACAACTTCGCGTAATGCTTCATCTTCAAATTCTAACTCAACACCTTCATAGTAAAATAACTTTTTAAATTGTTTTACTAACGCATTTTTTGGTTCTACTAAAATATTATAGAGCATTTCTTCAGAAAGTCCGTGCAAAGATGTAATAATTGGCAAACGTCCAATAAATTCCGGAATTAATCCAAATTGTAATAAATCATCAGGAATAACTTTTTGCAAATATGTGTCAACAGAATA
>CALETH010000133.1 GCA_937920105.1 uncultured Bacteroidota bacterium | reverse complement strand
TCTTGGTCATTGACTTACAAGTTATTTTATATAACTTATCTAGTCAAGCCCCTTATAATAATAGCCACGCTCTTCAGAGCGTGGTAGAAAAATCAAAATATTGTTGGACTTTAGTCCACACAAAAACTTTAACAGAAATGAATATTTTTTAAAATTGCGTCTTTGCGAGAAAAAAGTAAGAATGAAACATAAATGAAAAAACTTTCGTACACAATAATTTTTTCTATCAGTAGTGTAGTTATTTTTAATACTGCACTTGTTATTTTTTTCTTCCCACAATTTCCAATCACGATAATAATAAGTACAATTTGTATTACTGGACTTTGTATTTTTTATCTCATCAAAAAAATTTCCTCACCATTTTTTACAATTTCTGAAATAACAAAAAAAATAGAGGAAGGAAATCTAGAAGAACGCATTTCTTTCAAAGAAATAAAACTCCTCGAACCACTTCCAACATCAATAAATACAATGTTGGATTCCCTTACTGCAAATATCAATAAACTCAAAAAATTAGAACGCGTTCGTACTGAATTTTTAGGAAACGTTTCACACGAACTTCGCACGCCAATTTTTTCTATTCAAGGAATGATTGAAACACTATTGCATGGTGCAATTGATGATAAAACTGTCAACAAAGATTTTCTTCGCAAAGCATTATTGAATACCGAACGTCTTAATACGTTGATAGCAGATTTAATAGATATTTCAAGAATAGAATCAAAAGAGATGAAATTACGATTTCGTTATTTTATTATACAAGAATTACTTAATTCTACTATTACAGAATTACAACTATTAGCAGAAAAAAAGAAAATTCAACTTTATGTTGATTGTGATTCTTCAAGTGAAGTATATGGAGATAAAGAAAAACTCCGTCAAGTATTAACAAACTTAATTGATAATGCAATTAAATATTCTGGCAATGGAACAACCATTACTATTTCGTGTAAAGAAAAAACAGATACAGTTGTTCTTTCGGTTTCTGATATGGGAATAGGAATTGCTGATGAACATCTTCCACGAATTTTTGAACGATTTTACCGTGTTGATAAAGACCGTTCTCGCGAAGCCGGTGGTACGGGACTTGGTTTAGCAATTGTAAAACATATTGTAGAAGCACATCATTCATCAATAAATGTGAAAAGTGAATTAGGAAAAGGAACAACATTTTCGTTTGAGATAAAAAAATACGTTTCAGAAGATAGAATATAGAATTCAGAATTTAGGAGTTGGAATACAAAATATTAAAAAATCCGTGTTTCTACATCTTTGCGAAAAATAAAACAAATTCTTTATGAAAAAACTATGAAACCAAATCCCACCATCACATCCATCCTTAAAGAAAAAAGAGTATTCAAACCCAATCCGGAATTTTCTAAAACTGCACACATCAAAACATTCGCACAATACAAAAAAATGTATGCAGAATCCATAAAAAATCCGGAAAAATTTTTTGCAAAAGCAGCAGAACAAGAATTACATTGGTTTAAAAAATGGAAAAAAGTTTTGCAATGGAAATTACCCTTTGCACAATGGTTCGTCGGTGGAAAAATCAACATCTCTTATAATTGTGTAGATAGACATCTTACCACATGGAAAAAAAATAAAGCCGCAATTATTTGGGAAGGAGAACCCGGCGATACACGTGTGTTAACCTATTCAGATTTACATCGAGAAATTTGCAAATTTTCTAACGTTCTAAAAAATCTCGGCGTTAAAAAAGGAGACCGTGTGGCAATCTATATGCCAATGGTGCCGGAACTTCCCATCGCAATGCTTGCCTGTGCAAGAATAGGAGCAATCCACAGTGTAATATTTGGTGGGTTCAGTGCGGAAGCGTTGAAAGATAGAATCAACGATGCGCAAGCAAAACTCGTCATCACTGCAGATGGTGGTTATAGACGTGGAGCAGTTGTTCCACTAAAAATAAATGTGGATGAAGCAATCAAATCAACACCATCAATAGAAAATGTTATTGTTTTTAAAAGAACCACCAACGAAATCACGATGGAACCCGGACGTGACCATTGGTGGCACGCATTAATGGAAAACGCATCACCAAATTGTGAAGCAGAAAAATTAGATTCCGAACATCCATTATTTATTTTATACACCAGCGGAACAACCGGAAAACCAAAAGGCGTTGTGCATTCCACCGCCGGATATTTACTCGGCACCCATCTCACCACAAAATATATTTTTGATATAAAAGATAATGACACGTATTGGTGTACTGCAGATATCGGTTGGGTAACAGGACACAGTTACATTGTGTACGGACCGCTTTCCAACGGAGCAAGTGTAGTGATGTATGAAGGTGCACCAAATTTTCCTGAGCCAGACAGATTTTGGAAAATTATCGAAAAATACAAAGTGAATATTTTTTACACCGCACCCACAGCAATTCGTTCTTTTATAAAATGGGGAGAGCAATTTCCGTTAAAGCATGATTTAAGTTCGTTGCGATTATTAGGAACAGTAGGGGAACCAATAAATCCTGAAGCATGGATGTGGTACAACAAAATTATTGGAAAAGGAAAATGTCCAATCGTAGATACATGGTGGCAAACAGAAACCGGTTCCATTATGATTTCTCCATTTCCCGGAGCAACACCAACAAAACCCGGAACAGCAACGTTGCCATTTTTTGGAATTCAGCCGGATGTAGTTTCAAAAGAAGGAAAATCCGTACCAGCAAATCACGGTGGATATTTGGTGATAAAAAAACCGTGGCCTTCGATGATGCGAGGTGTGTGGAACGACCCCGAACGTTTTAAAAAAACATATTGGAGCGATATTAAAGGAATGTATTTTACCGGTGATGGTGCACGTTGCGATAGTGATGGATATTTTTGGATTATGGGAAGAGTGGATGATGTGATTAATGTTTCCGGACATCGTTTGGGAACGATGGAAGTAGAAAGTGCATTAGTCAGTCACAAATATGTAGCCGAAGCCGCAGTTGTTGGCAAGCCGGATGAAATTAAAGGTTCTGCAATTTGTGCGTTTGTTACCTTAGAAGGAAAATACAAACCAACACAAGAATTAAAAGAAGAACTTCGTCAACACGTTGCAAAAGAAATTGGAGCAATGGCAAAACCAGATGATATTCGTTTTACGGATGCACTTCCAAAAACACGCAGCGGAAAAATTATGCGAAGATTGTTGCGAGAAATTGCTTCTGGTGCAACCACAACTGGAGATACCACAACGTTAGAAGATTTTTCTATTCTGGAAAAATTGCGGGGGAACAATGATGAAGAATAAAAATATATTTGTTTTATTTCTTGTATTATCTTTTTGTACACATTCCTATCCACAACATAAGGAGAAAATAATGGAAATAAATGATAATAGTTCAGTTGACAAAGGTACGTATCGAATGTGTTTTGTACGTCGTGCACCTGTTGTTGAACCTATGGATTTGTCACCAATGCTTCATTCACTTTTATATAAACTTGAACAAGAAGATTCAACTTTATTTTCATTAAAAGGATATTCACCTGGTATGCAGGAAGTAGCAGTATTTCATAGTGGCGAGAATCGTATTGATGCTTTTCTTGCTACATCAAAAATCGAATGGAATTTTGGTCGAGATAAAATTGACCCAACACATGAAATTATATTTTTTAATAACTATACTGGATTACGAAATGTCTATTTTCGTATGTCATTTGTTGCAGAAGGTGAAGTCTCTGATGGTCCGGGAATTGTTATGGAACTTAAACTTAGATATGATGTTGTTGCAAAAGAATCTTTAAAGCAAGGTGTTTATATTGAAAAACTTTTTTCGCTTTTTGTTACTGCATTGAACCCTGATTTTGGCTATGTAGAGTTACCTGGTCATCCTAATAGTATTGAAAGACCTCAATCTTTCGAAGTTGGTTGGCTTACGTATTTTTCTCATAAAGAACGTAAAATAGAAAAAGACATCTTTCCACCATCTATGATGGTAAAAATTAATGATATTGGTACAAAAATTTTTGCTACACCTTCTCTTTCTGGAGAAACATATAATGATATTGCTAATCAAATTAATTTAATACATCGTAAACTTACATCTAAAAAATAAACAGAGCGAAAAGAAAATTAAAGTCCCCTCTGAAGCGTTGGCATAAGCGAAGGAGAGAGGGGATTTAGGGGTGTGTCAAAAAAGTGAGAAAGTAGAATGAGGAAGTAAGAAAAAAATAGAAAATGACAACGAATTATAGTAATGATGGAAGTTACAATTTATAATCAGTGTTCCATCTATTTAAAAAATTTGCGACTCAGCGACTTTGTGAGAGAAAAAACAGAATTCAGAACTCAGATGTCAGAATATTCATTGTAAATTTTACATTGGTTTTATCTTTTATTTATAGTTTTACTATTCTATATTTGAAATTTCACTTAATAAACAATCTGTGCTAATCAGAGAAATCTGTGGCAACAATTTATGGAGTAAAAAATGCTATCCGTTGTTTTCAGTAGTGCCACGTACGGCATCAACGCCTATCTTATAGAAATAGAAACCAATATCGAAAACACCGTTCCAAATTTTTTCATGGTCGGACTTCCTGATAATGCCGTAAAAGAAAGTAGAGAGAGAGTAGCCGCCGCAATAAAAAATTCATCCTACGTGTATCCCAACAAACGCATTACTATCAATTTAGCACCAGCAGATATTAAAAAAGAGGGCTCAGCGTACGATTTACCAATCGCAATCGGAATGCTTGCCTCCAGCGGACAAGTGAATGATACCTTGTTAAAAGATTTTGTTATTCTCGGAGAATTAGCGTTGGATGGAACACTACGTCCCATTCACGGAGTGTTACCCATTGCTGTTGAAGTGCAAAAAAGAAAATTGAAAGGAATTATTCTTCCAAAACAAAATGCAACCGAAGCAGCAATGGTTTCCGGAATTACTGTGTACGGAGTAGAAAATTTAACAGAAGCAATAGAAATCCTCAACGAAAAATCCACACTGCAACCAACACACGTTGATATTGAAAAAATATTTAGCAACGAACAACACTACACATTAGATTTTTCTGATGTGAAAGGACAAGAAAATGTAAAACGTGCTTTAGAAATTGCTGCTGCCGGCGGACACAATATTATTATGTTGGGACCTCCGGGTTCCGGAAAAACAATGTTAGCACGAAGATTGCCAAGCATTCTTCCACCAATGACATTTGAAGAAAGTTTGGAAACAATAAAAATTCATTCCGTTGCAGGAATGCTTCCAACAAATTCTGCATTAGTAATCAATCGTCCATTTCGTTCACCACATCACACAATTTCTGATAGTGCATTAGTTGGTGGAGGAACAATTCCTCGTCCCGGAGAAATTTCACTTTCACATCACGGAATTTTATTTTTAGATGAACTTCCGGAATTTGCTCGTAACGTGTTGGAAGTAATGAGACAGCCATTGGAAGATGGAAAAGTAACCATCAGTCGTTCAAAAATGTCTGTAGATTTTCCGGCAAATTTTATGCTCGTCTGTGCAATGAATCCATGTCCCTGTGGAAATTATGGAAACCCACATCAAGAATGCACATGTCCGCCAATGCAAATTCAGCGATACATGGGAAAAATTTCCGGACCGTTGTTAGATAGAATTGATATTCATATAGAAGTTCCCGCCGTAAAAGTGGATGAACTTGCAGAAAAGAAAAATGGAGAACCCTCTCACGCAATTCGCACAAGAGTAGTAGAAGCACGAAAAAAACAAATTCAACGATTTGAAAAACATAAAAAGATTTTTTCCAACGCGGATATGCAATCAAAAGAAGTGCGAACATTTTGCACCATTGATTCCAACAGCGAACAACTTTTAAAAACTGCTATGACAAAACTTGGACTTTCTGCTCGTGCCTATGATAGAATTTTAAAAGTTGCTCGTACTATTGCAGACCTTGCGGGAAGTGAACAAATTCAAACCTCGCATGTAAGCGAAGCAATTCAGTACAGAAGTTTGGATAGAAACTATGCAATGTAAATGAGAAAGTAGAATGAAGAAGTAAAAAATGGAGTTTATTTTTTCTTTTTCGCTTTTTCCCACAAAACATTCATTTCATCCAAAGAAGTTTTATAAATATCTTTTCCTTGTTCTTGTAAAGAATTTTCAATAAAGCGAAATCTTTCAGAAAATTTTTGCGTAGTACGCCGCAATGCAATTTCCGGATTAATATTGATGAAACGAGCATAATTCACCAACGCAAAAAGAATATCACCAAACTCATCTTCGATTTTTTGGTGATTATGTGTTTCTACAACATCGGAAAATTCCGTTAATTCTTCTTCTACTTTTTTCCAAACATCATTTTTATCATTCCAATCAAAACCCACTTTCGACGCTTTTTCTTGAACACGTTGTGCTTGCTGTAAAGCAGGTAATGTTTTTGGCACACCATCAATAACAGAAGTTCTTCCCTCGGCAAGCTTCATTTTTTCCCACAAAAACTTTTGCTCATTTTTATTTTTTGGTTTTTCAGCATTACTAAAAACATGAGGGTGACGATGAATCAGTTTTTCGCAGATTTTTTGTATCACATCATCAAGAGTAAACTCATTTTGTTCTTCAGCAATAACAGATTGAAAAACAACATGAAGAAGAATATCTCCCAACTCTTTGCTTAATTCGTTCATCTCATTATTTTCAATACATTCAATTGTTTCATACGTTTCTTCCAATAATGCAGAACAAAGAGAAAGTTTTATCGCTTTGCATATCAATGATGCAGCTAATACAGAAGCTTTATTAGAAACTATGAAAGGTGTTACGCCTGCATCTGCAGGAATTAAAGAAACGCCTGATGGAGGTGGCGATGCAGAATCTTTAAGAGCCAATTGGACTTTAGAAGATTATCTAGAGAAAGATCCTAATGCATTAGATGAATTAGCAAAGACTAATCCGGAAAAAGTAAGAAAGTTAAACGCAGCTTATGCAGCTAAAAAATAATTCACAATGTCAAAACAAAGAGTAGATTTAACACTAAAGAATGAGCTTGCAGTAACAGAGCTTATTAAGAATTTTAGACACGAAAACACGTGGCTAGAAGCTGTACCTTCTAAACCACAATGGGTGGGTAATGAT
>CALETH010000132.1 GCA_937920105.1 uncultured Bacteroidota bacterium | reverse complement strand
TGAAACAATACAGTTTCTCTCGTTAAAAAAGAAAGTGCATTACATTCTTTTTCTAACGCTTGTAAAAAATTTGTTATTAATTTTTGCTGTTGTTGTAAATCTATCACTTATTTTTTCTTGTTTTTCTTTTCTTGATATTTTTGATAACCATATTGCACTGATTCCATGGCTACCATACAATTATCCCAGCCAAAACTTTCTACATGTTTTCCTTCTAATTTTTTATAACTGGTAAAAAAATGTTCTATTTCTACTAAAAGATGTTTTGGAACTTCTTTTACATCATTAATAAAAGAATAGGTTGGGTCATTAATTGCAACAGAAAGTAATTTATCATCCGGACCTTTTTCATCTTTCATACGAAGAATTCCAATTGGTTTTACTTCTACCAAAATTCCTGTAGAAAGTGGTTGGTCTATAAAAATTAACACATCCAATGGGTCTCCATCATCCCATAATGTATTAGGAACAAATCCGTACGCTTCGGGATAATGCATTGAGGAATAAAGAACTCTATCTAACTTGAAGATTTCTAAATCAACATCGTATTCGTATTTATTGCGGCTTCCTTTGGGGATTTCTACAATTGCGTTGATAATTTTCGGGAAATTTTTTCCTATTGGTAAATCTTTTAAATTCATGTTTTTTCGGTCTAATGTAAATAACTAGTAAGATAAAGTATAATAAAAAATAACCCCGAAACTTACAACCATGTTTCGGGGTTTTGTGATAGAAATCCAAAAAAATTTTCTACTTTATTTTAATTTCAACGAAGCAACTGCTTTTTCAAATGCCGGAAGAAAATCTGAAGACATTGGTTTGTACCATGTTAAAATAATACGATACATTTTATCATTCTTCACTGCAAAATACACTTTGCGTTCAATACTTGCTGCAGGTGATGTATTGAGATATTTTGCATCAACACCATCAATTTTTGCTGTTCCGGTTTTTGTTGGCTTATATTTTCCTTTATTTTCATCAAATACTTTATCTAGTGATGCTTTTTTTGCAGATTGCATATCAATAAGAATATTACAGTCTTGTCGCAATCCCTGAATATTCATCACAAACGTTACATCACTTTTCTTTTGCGGATAACTTACTTCAAAATTATCCGGATGTTGAATTTCAATAAATTCATTAGAGAATTTTGTTACTTCAGCAGATGGCTTTACAATTTCATTTGGGTCATTCGTTTTCGGTTTTGGTTTTGGTAATTTTACAGAATTAATCATTGTTTCAAATATTGGTTGATAGACAGTATAATAATCATTAAAACCAGCAATATTCAAATAATAAAATACACTATCTCGAGCAGTAATAATTCTTTTTCCGAAAATACTTACTTTACTGCTAAGTTTTGATTCATAACTGATTGCTTCTGCAGTTTCTCCACCTAACGTTGTTGGTTCTTCTTTTCCTACTTCACCTAAACCAGAAATTTTTTCTTTTGTTTGTGTTTTATACGAAGTTAAATCACTTGACCCTGCAGCAGAAAATTTTTCAGAATCAAAAATAATTTCTACACCACCATCACCACTTGAAGCAGGGTCAAAAAATTTTGTTGCGGCTTCTTGTGATGAATAAATTTTTAATCTGTTTCCTTCAGCATTCACAATCCATCCTTTTGGATATTGTAATTCAAATCCATAAAAAGGGTCTTTATATTCTTGCCATTCTTTAATATCTGGTGGTGGAATTTGTTTTTTACCGCATGATGAAAGCAATAACGCAAAAATCATAACACTACAAAGCGTTATTTGATAAGTGAACTTCATAAAAACCTCATAAATAAATGTGAATAATAATGGAATTATTTTTTAAGGAAGTGATAATGAAATTCTACCATTTTTATTTCAAAAAATCAAACAAAAAGAATATTTTTTATCTGTGTAAAAATTTGTGTACATTAGTTTTTAGATTTGTCAAGTTTTAAAAACACCAAACTACAAACCCTGCCAGAGTTTTAAACTCTGGCAGGGTTGTGAAAATGACCACAAATATTTATGATATATCATCTTTATCTATTATTCCTTTTTCTTCCCTTACTCACTTTTTCTCAAGAAAAAAGTGAACGAAAATCACTTCCTACCAAAACTACAAATTTTGAATACAATTTTTTCAGAGAAGATTCTCAAAAAACTCGTGTTGATATTTCCTATAGAATTCGATACGATGCATTTGTTTTTGTTCGTGATGGAAAAACATATTCTACAGATATTGAGTTTTCTTTTGAAATTTTAGATTCACTAAAAAATTCCGTTACAAGAAAAATTTTCCAAACAACGCTACAAACTGAAACTAATACTATTTTCGATTTACAAAAACAATATTACCAAACATCGTGTTCATTTATTTTACCATTTGGAAAATATAATGTTATTCCTTCCATAGAAAACAAACAATCTGAACGAAAAATTCCATTACAAGAATTTTCTATAATTGTTCCTTCGTTCAATAATACTTTAGAAAATTCTTCCCTTCTTTTTGTTGAACCAATAGAAAAAAATCCAACATCGTTTGAATTACTCAATAAAAATGGAAAGGCAGTGTTTGGAAAATCTACTGGAATACTTTTTATCACAAAAAATATTTCATCGCAACTTCGTTACGAAATAAAAAAAGAACAAAAAATAATTTTACAAGATAGTCTCGAAAAAATATCTATAATTTCTAATACAACACTAGGACTTTCTGAAAATGATAGTACAAATATATCTTATAAAGCAAAATCAGATAATCAAAATACTCTTATATATTTTTCTCTTCCAACAGAACAATTAGAAGAAGGCGATTATGAATTGCTTTTATATTCTCAAGAAAAAATTATCAAGAAAAATTTTTCTGTGTATTGGTTTGATAAACCCGTTTCTCTTTTTAATGTAGATTTTGCAATTTCTGCAATGAAATATATTACATCGGATTCTACTTTTTCTGCACTACAAAAAGGAAACGAAAAAATCCGCAAAAAATCTTTTGAAGATTTTTGGAAACAGCAAGACCCAACTCCAAAAACTGCTTATAATGAACGCATGGCAGAATATTTTCGACGAGTAGATTATGCGTACGTAACATTTCAAACATTGCAAGAAGAAAATGGTGCATACACGGATAGAGGAAAAATTTACATTCTCTATGGAAAACCAACTTCTACACAACGAATTTTATCAACAGAAAATGTACCGCAAGAAATTTGGGATTATCAAACATTAAAAAAACAATTTATTTTTGAAGATAAAACTCGGCAAGGAAATTACAAACTTATTTCATCGGAGCGTTAATGAAACATTGCATTGCTATTACTATTGGAGATTTTAACGGAATTGGTCCGGAAGTAATTCTTAAAAGCATTTCGTCCATTAAAAAAAATATTCAACCCATTCTTATTGGCTCACTACCAATTTTTCAATTTTATGCAAAAAAATTTAATCTCAAATTACAATTTGAAGAAATTGAAAAAATACCAAAATCATTTTCTTCAACAATTCCGGTAATCAATGTTCACAATGCAACAGAAAAAAATATTCAAATAGGAAAAATTGCACCAGATTCCGGAGTATGTGCTGGATTAGCATTAGAAAAATCAGCCAAACTCTGTTTAGAAAATTCTGTGGAAGCAATGGTAACAGCACCGGTTTCTAAAGAAGCGATGAAACTTGCAGGATATAATTTTCCCGGACAAACAGAAATGCTTGCAATGTTAAGCCGCTCCGAAAAAGTAATAATGATGTTGGCTTCTTCTACGCTTCGTGTCGGACTTGCAACGGTTCACGTTCCACTCCGCAATGTGTGCGAAACATTATCAACAAATCGTATTTTGGAAAAATTAGAAACTCTCCATACTTCTTTAAAAAAAGATTTTGCAATAGAAAATCCAAAAATTGCCGTGTTAGGAGTAAATCCTCACGCAGGAGAAAATGGAAATATTGGAAATGAAGAAAAAGAAATTATTATTCCTGCAATTCAGAAAGCACAAGAAAAAAATATTAATGCCGTTGGTCCATTTCCTGCAGATGGATTTTTTGCTACTTACACACCCAAAAAATATGATGCTGTATTAGCAATGTATCACGACCAAGGTCTTATTCCATTAAAGATGAGTGGATTTTATGAAGGTGTAAATTATTCTGCCGGATTAAAAATTCTTCGTACTTCACCAGACCATGGAACGGGATTTAACATTGCAGGAAAAAATGAAGCAAATCCTAGCAGTATGATAGCAGCATTGAAATTTGCAACAATGATTATTGAAAATAGAAACAAATAAACTATGAAATCTTTTGAAAAAGATGAACTTAAAGTTGCATTCGTATTATTTTTTGTAATAGTATTTTTTTCTCAAAATCTCATTATCAATATTTTTTGTTTCATCATCACTATAATAGTAACATTTGGAATGTGGTTTTTTCGAAACAAACATTTTCCATCTTCTAATTCAAATCCAATTGAGTTTTCTCATAAAATATTTGCAATTTTATGCTGCGCGGTGCTTTTTTTTGTTACAATAGCAAGGATATTAAACAATCAATTAAATTCACCTTTAGAAATATATTGGATATTATTTTTATCATGGAATGCCATCATTTGGGGAATTGTAGCAATTTATTTATCTATCCATAAAAAAAATATTTCCTTCTTGGAAGGATTACGAAATAGTTTATTTTTCTTTTATGGACTTTCCGTTAAAAAAAAAGGTATAGCATTTATCGGAAGTTTAATACTCGGAGGAATCCCAACATATTATGTAACAAAACTATCACAAGAAAAAATTATTTTAGTACCTATTTTTTTTATTGGTGTAATAACATTAACTATCTTTTCTTCTTTTATCGCAATCCCCAAAAAAATATCCTATGAAGAAAAAGAAACCTTCCATTCTTCTTGACCTTGATAATACAGCACTACTTTTTAATGAAGATGGTTCTTACACAATTCATTCAAAAATACCTCTTCTTTTAGAAGAGTATGATATTACTCTTTTTTCTGCTCGCAGTGATATTGAAAAATTTGCTCTACAATGGAACGTTCCATATATCTCAAAAATATTTAGTGAAATTTTTCCAAAAGCAGATTTTTTAATTGATGACCAATGTGAATATTTTAAATCAAAAGTACAAGTACAGAAAAGTTATAGTTCTATCAATCAATTTTTAAGAGCACAAAATAAATAATGTCCACACTTCTTCCTGATAGCAAACTACAATTTCCCCGTATCACTATTATTTCCGCTTCCGCTGGTTCAGGAAAAACCTACACACTCGCTCAACGGTACATACAATTTTTACTTTCTTCAAAAATACCACACAATAAATTACAAAATATTGTTGCGATGACTTTCACCAATTATGCAGCAATAGAAATGAAACAGCGCGTTTTATTTTTTTTGAAAAAATTAGCGTTAGGTGATAAAAATATACTTGCAGAAATTGGCAATATTGTTGCTCTCTCACCAGAAGAAATACAAAAAAAATCCAAACATTTATTAGATGAAATTTTTGCCCATTATTCAGAGTTTCAGATTAAAACGTTGGATAGTTTTATGTCTAACATTTTTAAATCTTCATCAGTAGAATTTGGTTTCCATTCAGAATTTGAAATCCTTCTCAACAATACTGCACTTATTGAAAAAGCATTCTCTAAATTATTTCGCACAGTAAAAGAAAATACAGAAAATGCTGTCTTTATAAATAAACTTATCACACTTATTGAAGAAAACACACAAGAGCAAGGAAACTATCTTTGGAATCCTTACAAAAAAATAATTACGGAAGTTCAAAAACTCTATACAGAACTCGGACGTTATACTAAACCACCATCAACACATTCCCAAAAAGAATTGCAGGAGTGTGAAAAAACTGTTCTAGAAAAAGCAAAAATTTTATACGATGTACTAAAAAAATCAAATCTAAAAATTTATCATCACTTAGAAAATGAGTTACAAAAGGTTTTTCAGGGAAATTTGTCTTCTCTTTTAGAAAGCAGTATAAAAAATAAAACAGTTACAGGAACAAAAAATGAATTTGAAAAAACTATCGGAATGCAAGAGTTAGAAGAGTATAATAACGCTGTGCAAGAATATGTTTTTTATTATGCAACATCCTATTATCAACCATATATACAAGCATATAATATTGTTTCGCAAACATTAGAAAATCTTAAACAACAACATGCACAAATATTTTTAGATGATGTTAATCAAGTGTTGGCACAACATCTCAATGAAGTTACTGTACCGGAAGTGTATTTTAAATTAGGAGATACAATTTTTCATTACATGATTGATGAATTTCAAGATACCAATCCCATTCAATGGAGCAATCTCCATCCGCTTTTAGAAAATGCACTTTCCACCAACGGAAGTTTATTTATTGTTGGAGATACAAAACAATCCATTTACAGTTTTCGTGGTGCAGATTGGACTATTATGAAAAATTTGCTCGAAGAAAATATTTTTCCATCAGCATATTTTGAAAAAACAGAACTCCCCATAAATTTTCGTAGTGATGAAAAAATTGTGGAATTTACCAAAGAAACTTTTCATCAAAGAATTCCGCAACAAAATTTTTCTGAAGAAACTCAAGCAAGCGGACTTTCTACCTTTTCCCAACAAGTAAAAGAGGATAAAAAATGGCAAGGAATTGTTGAAGTCCATCTTTTAGAAAAATCCGAAACCAATGAAAATCCTGAACAACAAAAAATTTATTCTATTATAAAAGATTGCACACAGCGTGGATTTCACTATGGAGATATTGCCATACTCACTTCAAAAAATGATGAAGTAACAAAAATCAGTGAATGGTTGAATGAGGAAAATATTCCCTTTATTTCTCACAGTAATTTAGATGTGCGAAAAAGAAAAATTACCGGAGAAATTATTGCGTTACTCCAATTTCTTGATTCCCCCACCGATACACTTTCCTTCGCAACATTTATTACCGGAAAAATTTTTGAAACACTTCTCAATTTTACTTTTACAAAACAAGAAATTTATCAAATTATATTTTCTGCTAAACATCACGAAAATGAATATTTGTATCTCACCTTCCGAAAAAAATATCCAATATTATGGGAAAAATATTTTGAACATCTTTATACACTCGTTGGTTATTTACCGTTGTATGATTTACTTTCGGAAATCTATAAAACATTTTCACTTTTTACAGTTTTTCAAAATGAAGAAGCAACATTAGTAAAACTTTTAGAATGTGTAAAAAATTTTGAAGAAAATGGAAATAACAATCTCAAAGATTTTCTTTCCTCTGTCAATGAAAATGACGATGGAAATAATGAATGGAATATTGCAACCCCAAAAGAATACAATGCTGTAACCATTATGACCATTCACAAATCAAAAGGATTAGATTTTTCGGTTGTGATTACGCTTTTTGAAGACATCATGCAAAAACGAGGAAAGGGATTTATTATAGAAGAAAATGATGAGACGATAGAACTGCTAAAAATCAATCAAAAAATTGCAGAAAAACATCCAACGTTAAAAATTATTTATGATAAAGAACAGTTTAAAAAAAATGTAGATATTCTCAATAAACTCTACGTTGCTTTAACACGAGCAAAAAAAGAAATGTATGTGATTGAAACCTTTGGAGAAAAAAAATCTCCGAGTAATTTTTTCTCCGAAGAATTTTATAAAGAAAAACCAAAACAACACAGCGAACTTTTAGACTCTCACAATTCATTAAAACCACTGTATTAT
>CALETH010000131.1 GCA_937920105.1 uncultured Bacteroidota bacterium | reverse complement strand
AGTTTTTGTAATGCGGCTTGTAATTGTTCTATCATTTTTTGTTGCTCTTTAATTGCTTCTGTAAGAACAGGAATTACTGTTTCATAATTTACTGCGTAAAATCCTTTTTCATCTTTGCGAACACTTTGTGGTAATACAGTTTCTACTTCTTGTGCGATAAACCCTAAAGATTTTTCTCCTGTTGCATTAGGATTTTCTGCGAGTTCTTTATTCACTTCATAACTTACACCATTAAGTTTTTTTACTATTCCGATAGAATTAGAAATTGGTTGTATATTTTTTTTAAATCGTTTATCTGACCATTTCCATGTATCTTGTGCATAAAGACTACCATCACCAAGTATTCTTAATGTTTCTACGCCGTTATTTTGTACTGCAAATGCTTTGGTGAGATTACGATTGACTTCAATTAATGTGTTATAACCATAATCTGCATTATGTGTAGTTGTTGAAATAATTCCTGTTTCATTAGCTATCCCTTTTATATGCAATTTAGAGTATGGAGTTTCTGTTCCTATACCCACATTACCATTATTTTTAATAACCATATTTACATCCCAGCTAGTACCATTATAATCATTAAATTGAATTTCTCCATTTCCATTTGTTCCATTACCAGCGCACAATCCTAAATATCCTGGTTTGGAAGGATGATTATTTCCATATAATTCTATTCCTCCTCCTCCTTGAGACCAACCGTTAGCATGGATTGCTAATGCTCCATTTGGTCTTTTTCCGTCAACATTTCCACTAAGAGTAATATTTCCGCTGACATCTAATTTTTCTGAGGGTGTTCCAGTTCCAATTCCTACTCTTCCATTATTATAATAGGTATTAGAACCAGAAGTTAACCATGGTGATGTAGGTGGGGTTTGCCATGTAGCAATACCAGTAGCATCAGTAGAAGTAAGAACTTTTCCTGCTCCTAACGTACCACCGGTAATTTGCAATTTTCCTGCAATAAGCGTAGCATTAGCACCTACTCCAGCATACACTTTTTTTACGAATGCACTACCTAATTGAACACTGCTATCACTGGTAACAATTGCATTAGCACCTACTGCTGTTGCATGCTTTAAATTCCCTGAACCAACATTAGCACCATATCCTATTGCAGTATTTAAAGTTCCACTGGTATTGTCTATTAAAGAATTGTAACCAAAAGCAGTATTATAATTTCCTGTTGTATTGTAATACAATGAGAAAACACCATTAGCAGTGTTACTACTTCCACTGATATTTAATGCTAACGATGATACTCCTACTGCTGTATTATATGAACCCGTTGAAGAAAGATTAAGAGCATTTACTCCAAATGATGTATTAAATGGTCCTAATAACCCAGCAGGTGTATTATTTCTTTTAAAAATAATATCAAAATTATTACTTGAACCTAAATATTGTGTACCATTTAATACATTTGTTGCCTGTGTTGCTTGTGCAAATATTGTTGTGTGTGTTACACACATTGTTATTACGATGAGGTAAAAAAGTTTTATGGTTTTCATTTTTTGTTTTCCTTATAATTTTTAAATTTGATTTTTTGTGATTTTTCATTGCAGATTGCATATTAATTTATGGTGGCATAAAGACCTCCTATTTTTTAGTAATTCCTATTTTTAGTTTTTTGTGAGGTGAAATAATACAAAAAGATGATACCTGCTTTCAAGAGAGAATGAGCCAACGGTAGCAATAAATGAGTAAACGGTAGTGTGTGGCGAGGAAACGGTTACAGAAAAGTATTAAGTATAAAAGAAAAAGGATAAAAATTAGAGTATTGCAGAGTCTGGAAGAGTGATTTCTACACGAGTACCCAGAATATTTCCAGAATTATCGGTGAGTGTATGAAAAAGAATTGGTGTGTACTGTTCTTTGTAAAGCAGTTGTAGGCGTTCTTGTATAAGTCGTATTCCCTTAGAAGTATAATCAAAAGATGTTGTTTTCATACCAACACCATTATCTTCTATAAAAATTTTTATAGTATTTTCCTTTTTGATAATAATAGAAATTTTTCCATCTCTTCCACTGGGTAAAATTCCATGTCGTAAAGAATTTTCTACAAATGGTTGTAAAAGCATATTAGGAATAAAGGTTTCTTCTAAATCTATTTCTTTTTCTACGGTGATGATATATTCTAAAGAATCTCCAAATCGAAGTTTTTCTAATAATAAATATAATTGTAATCTTTCTAATTCTTCGTGCAATGAAATTATATTTTTTTCTACAACATCCAAATTACTACGTATCAGTTGTGAAAAACTTGTAAGATATTCATTGGCTTTGCGGATTTCCAAATTATTTATTAAAGATTGTATGGCATTAAGTGAATTAAAAATAAAATGCGGATTCATCATTGCAGCAAGTGCTTGGTATTCTAATTTTTTCATTGTATTGAGTAATGTTGTTTTTTCCTGCTCGCGTTTTTTTATACTACGAATGCGACGTTCCGTTATCACAAAAATAATAGTGATGCCAATCATACCACAAAAAATGTAAAATGGAAGTGTTGCCCAGAATGGTGTTTCTTTTTCTATAAGAAATGTAATTGGGGTACTCCATTCTCTGTTTTCTGTTTTTGCCCGCATAAAAAGTTGTGTTGTTCCATAAGAAATATTTAACAGTTCCACTATATTACTTTGTGTTTTTCGCCATAAAGTGTCTTCATTAAGTCGGTATTCATAAATTACACTTTTAGGACGTTGAAAATGAAGTCCAGCAAAATAAATTTTTACAGCATTTTGTATTGATGAAAGTTGTAATGATGTGGGTTCATAAATAGTAGAATCTTCAACAACCACTTTTGAAATAATCGGTGTAAGTGGTTTAGCAATAGACGAATGATATTGTGTAATATTTATTCTGGATAAACCTTCAGTTGTTCCAATCCATAAAAAATTTTTTTCTTTTTCATAATAAAGTGTAGTAATATTGTTGGAAGTAAGACCTGAATATTTAGTAAAATGTTTTACGGTTTTTCCATCATAATAATACAAACCGTTTGATGTACCAAGCCAAAGATGGTTCTTTAAATCAAACTGAAGTGATGTTGCGGCATTGATTGTATATTCCGGTAAGATAAAATTTTTCCATTCATTATTTTTGTAATACATTACTCCTTTATTGCTGACGACCCATACTCTCTGTGAACTATCTTCGGTAATATCTTCAATAATTCCTGTGAGTGGTGTATCACCTTCATAACAATACACACTATCAGTATTTACATATTGACATAAACCTGATGTTGTACCAATCCATATTCTATTGTGCACATCTTTATAAAGTTTTTTTGTTCGAATGTAACCGGAAAAGTTTTTATAAAGTTGTGTATATCGTATAATATTGCCTTGAGGATTAGTAAAAACTATCCAGTTTTGCCACATTCCACCTAATAATGTATCTGTATTATTAATTTTTGCTAGAGATGTTAAATTTGGCCAATAGTAATATGTTGTGTAGCTATCATATGGAAGATTTTTTTTGTTCTGGATAGCAGACGCAGAACCAAAAATTGCTATTGTATCTTTCAATCCTGTAAAGATTGTCCGTACTTCATAATTTTGATAATTATTTTTTGGTAGAGTTACACTATCATTATGAATAATTGTAATTCCATTAAGTGTTCCAATTAAAATTCTTCCATATCTATCTTGTGTTATTGTTTTTACATAGTTATGGCTTAAACCATCTTGTGTAGAATAATTGGTGATATAAGTATTATAGATACAATACACTTCCTTGCCATATGGTGTAATCCATATATTTCCTTCTTTATCTTCTTTTGGCCAACCTATATTATCTTTTTCTATATTTAATTTTTTGCCTATAGAGGTGATTTTTTCATTTTCTAATAAAAAAATGCCTTCATTTGGAATAGTAAACCAGATTCGCTTTTGAGAATCAATAAAAATTCCATAAACTTTTTTTTTAAAAGGAAGAACTATTTCATGTACTATTGTATCCTGAATTTTTAATATCTTTCCTATAGAACCGCACCAAAGAATACTATCTTCTTCTTGGTGTAAAGAAAATATTTCTTTGTTCCCAAGAATATTATTTTTGTATGGTACAATTGTATCATTAACCATGCTGTAAAGACCCCCTCCTTCTTTCATGACTAAAATATCTTGTTGTAAGGTTTTGTATAAACCAAAAGATTTCCCCGTAGGTTTCCATAAAAACTGACTACTAGTATCATTAATTTTTACACATGCAAAACCTGATTGTACATACAAATAACCATTACGTTCTATCATAAAAGAGTTTATATTAATATTCTTATGATATAAATACACTTTATTATTTTGTATATAATTAATTCCTTTTCCATATACTCCAACAAAAATTTTTCCATCCGAAGATTCTGCTATTGGAACAACACTGTTGGAAAGAAGACCCTCTACAACAGAAAAATTCGTAAATGTTTCACCATCATATTTACTTACTCCATTATCCGTTGTGAACCACAAAAAGCCCTTTTTATCTTGAAGCATTCTATACACTACTGAATGCGGCAAACCATCATCAACGGTGTAATGATAGTATGGAAACATTTGTGCAAAAGTTGTGGAAATAATACAAAAGAAAAGAGGAAAGATTTTTCTCATATTTACTGAATTAACGGCGCTGAATTTTTTACTACATCGAGAAAATCTGTATATCTTCTCCGTGAAATAGGAAGTTTTACACCATCGAACATCGTTACAAAACCACCATCACGAGAAGAATAACTTTTAAGATAAGCGAGATTAATAATGTGAGATTTGTGAATTCGAAAAAATTTTGTCGTATCAAATAATTCTTCAAACTCACGAAGTGTTTTAGAAGCAAGAACAGGTTTTTGATTGAAACAATAAATGTGTGTGTAATTATCATCGCCTTCCAATCGGATAATATCTTTCACATTTACAATGCGATATTCTTCGGAATGCGGAAGTGTAATTTTATCCGGATATTGTTCTTTTTGTATTTCATTAAGCAAATTAGTTACAGAAGCACGATAATTTTTTTGCAGCGTCTTATGAGATTTTTTTAATGTATGAATTGTACATGATTTTTGTACTGCATTCTGTAATTCTTGTATATTAATCGGTTTGAGAATGTAATCAACAGCACTGGCTTTAATGGCTTGCAATGCATAACGGCTGTAAGCAGTAACAAAAATAACAGAAAAATTTCTTTCTGTAAAAGAATCCAAAAATTGAAAGCCATTAACATTTGGCATTTCAATATCCAAAAAAATAATATCGGGAGTTTGTTGCTCAACTATTGTTTTCGCTTCTGCTGCAGAGCTTGCCATCCCTATAATTTGTATTTCAGGACAGTAATACAATAATAGTTTTTCTAAATTTTTCCTTCCCCACATTTCATCATCAACAATAAGAGCAGAAAGTTTTTGCATATTTTTTTATATTATAATGCTTTCAAAATAAACTATCGTCTTATAAAAGACAATAGTCTAAAAATTACAAAAGAGAAAATAAAAATGAGACTACAAAAGTTTTTAAATTTTTTGTAGTCTATATACAGTTATTTTCTAATACAAAAAGATAATAATTAAAAAATGTTATCATTTAATTCACATCTTACACAATTCAAATCATAATAATCCTTTAATCTTGAAAATCATGGTCAAAAATATTATGAAATTCACCTGTAAAGGCTGGCTACAAGAAGCCGCACTCCGAATGCTCCAAAACAACCTCAACCCAGAAGTTGCAGAAAATCCCAATGAACTTATTGTGTACGGCGGAACAGGAAAAGCCGCACGCAACTGGGAATGTTATGAAGCAATTGTAAAAAGTTTAAAAACTTTAGAGAACGATGAAACACTTCTTATCCAATCCGGAAAACCTGTCGGAATTTTTCGCACGCACACCAATGCACCACGAGTATTAATTTCTAATTCTATGCTCGTACCACATTGGGCAACATGGAATGAATTTCGCAGACTTGAAGCACTCGGGTTAACAATGTACGGACAAATGACGGCTGGAAGTTGGATATACATCGGCTCGCAAGGAATTGTGCAAGGAACCTACGAAACCTTTGCCGCTGCTGCACAAAAATATTTTAACGGAACACTTGCCGGAAAATTTCTTCTCACTGCCGGACTTGGCGGAATGGGCGGTGCACAACCACTCGCTGCAACAATGAACGGTGCTGCATGTCTTGCTATAGAAGTTGATGAAGAACGTATTAAAAAAAGATTGCAAACAAAATATTTGGATGTGTTCACAACTTCTCTTGAAGAAGCATTAAAAATTATTCAGCAAGCAAAAGAAAAAAAACAACCGCTTTCTGTTGGATTATTAGGAAATGCCGCAGAAATAATTCCACAAATTGCAAAAGGAAAATTTTTACCAGACATTGTTACAGACCAAACTTCCGCACATGATACATTAAACGGATATGTTCCTGCGGGAATGACCTACACAAAAGCAGTAGAACTCCGCAAAAAAAATCCAAAAAAATATATTGCACTTGCACAACAATCCATCACAGAACATGTAAAGGCAATGCTGACTTTGCAAAAAAAAGGTGCTGTTGTTTTTGATTACGGAAATAATATTCGCGGAGAAGCACTTGCCAACGGTCTAAAAAATGCGTTTGATATTCCGGGATTTGTTCCTGAATATATTCGTCCACTCTTTTGTGATGGGAAAGGACCTTTTCGTTGGGTCGCACTTTCCGGAAACCCTGAAGATATTTACCGCACCGATGAAGCAATTCTCAAAGCATTTCCAGAAAATAAACAATTATGTACGTGGATTGAAAAAGCACAAAAACAAATTTCTTTTCAAGGGATTCCCGCTCGCATTTGCTGGTTAGGATACGGAGAACGTGCAAAGATGGGAAAGATTTTTAACACACTTGTTGCCAAAGGAAAAGTCAGCGCCCCAATTGTTATTGGAAGAGACCATTTGGATTGTGGTTCGGTTGCATCACCAAATCGCGAAACGGAAAAAATGAAAGACGGCAGCGATGCTATTGCTGATTGGCCAATTTTGAATGCTCTTTTAAATGCCGTTGGCGGAGCAAGTTGGGTAAGTGTGCATCACGGTGGCGGTGTGGGAATTGGTTTATCTCTTCATGCGGGAATGGTGGTTGTTGCCGATGGAACTAAAGATGCCGAAGCCCGATTAGAACGTGTACTAACGTACGACCCGGGAATGGGAATTATCCGACATGCTGATGCAGGTTATGAACGTGCAATAAAAAATGCAAAACAATGGAACGTAAAAGTACCGATGATAAAATAGGATTGTGTAAAGACTGCTCTTTTCACACCATCATAAAAAATACTCGTGGAAGTATTTTTCATTTATGTGAAAAAAATAAAGAGGATAAAGCATTTCCAAAATATCCGCGATTGCCTGTATTACAGTGTGATGGATTTTTAGCATCTACAAAAAAATAAAAAAGCGGATTTTCATCCCGTGTAAACGGGACAAGTCCGCTTATAGACAATATCAAAAACGTTTTACCAAAAAATCTCTAAACCTAATGGAGTAAAAAGTTCAAACTTTGAATCTTTTGTAATAACAACAATTTTTCGTTGTATTGCCTGCCAAGCCAACATTCTATCAAAAGGGTCTTTGTGAGTGTGTTCGTTAAGTAAATGATAAGTACTCACTTCTTCTCCCGTCAATGTAATAAGTTCATAGTGTAATTTTTTGATAAGAGAAGGAAAATCTTCGGGAGATAAATTATTCAATATTAGTTTTCCGAGTTTATACTTTAATGAAATTTCCCACAATGAAATCACAGAAACAAAAATTTCATTATCAGAATTTCGTAGTAATTCAAGAATACGAGGAGAAAGTCTACGAGAATCTGTTATAGACCAAATAAGTGTATGCGTATCAAGAAGATATTTCATGTAAAAATTCTTCTTCTGTTATCGTGAAATGAGGAGAAAATTTTACTTTTACTTTTCCATCAAGCAAACCGATTTTTCTTTGTTTCTTTTTTTGTATGGTGTACGGAACTATCATGGCTATTGGTTTTTTCTTTTTTCCATACAGTACACAAATTTTTTCTCCTTTGCGTACACTTTCCATTGCTTCCGAAAAATGAGTTTTAAGTTCTCCAACTGGTAATGTTTTCATAATAAGAATGGTACGAAACTATTTTGAACTTGTCAAGTTGACAAGTATTGATTTTCTGAATTCTTTAAGAATTTTATCTCTTCCTCACTCAGCTTTCTCATCTCACCCGGAACAAGTGAATCAAGAGTAATATTTCCAAAAGTAATTCTTACCAATCGTAATGTTGGATGTCCAACACATGCAGTCATTTTTCTTACCTGTCTGTTACGTCCTTCCGTAAGAGTAATTTTTAACCATGATGTTGGAATATATTTTCGAAATCGAATTGGAGGATTACGTGGTGGTAATTCTGGTTCATTCAACAATAATTCTACTTTTGCAGGTTTTGTTTTCTTGCCTTCAATAACAACTCCCTTTTGTAATTTTTCTATGGCAGTGTTATCGGGAATTTTTTCTACTTGTACAAGATATGTTCGCGGGTGTTCAAATTTTGGAGAAAGTAATTTGTGTTTGAGAATATTATCATTCGTAAGAAGAAGCAAACCTTCACTATCAAAATCCAAACGTCCAACTGGATATACATCCGATGGAAAATTTCCAAAATCTGATAATATTGCTCTTTTAGGAATAGAGTTATCCGTAAACTGACAAAGTACATTGAAGGGTTTATAAAAAACGATGTAGTGTAATTGTTGGGGAGTACGTTTTTTCTTTTTTTGAGGAAAATATTTCAACATTCTGTACTACTCAATGCTAAACCTGCTTCGGAAGTTTCTTTATATTTTTTAGACATATCATCTCCGGTGGCTTTCATTACCTTAATAACATTATCCAAAGAAATTTTTTGGTAGGCGTGATTTCCTAACGAGGCAAGAAGATAGGCGTTGTATGCTTTCACCGCTCCCATAGCATTGCGTTCTATACAAGGAATCTGCACGTAACCACCAATTGGGTCACACGTCATTCCGAGGTGATGTTCAATCGCGATTTCTGCAGCGGCTTCAATAACATCAACAGAATGTCCTGCACAATGGGCTAACATTGCTGCTCCCATTGCGGAGGCAGTTCCGATTTCTCCCATACACCCCATCTCTGCTCCGGAAATGCTGGCGTTATGTTTTACCAAAAATCCGATAACAGCAGCAACAAACATACCTTCACAAATTTTTTTGGTATCGTAATGATAATGATGTTTGAGAAGATAGGTAATTCCGGGAATAACTCCGGATGCACCGGAAGTTGGTGCGGTTACTACAATATTTCCTGCCGCATTTTCTTCTGATGCGGCTTCACAATATGCATTGAGAAAAATTAAAAAGCTATCTTGGTTTTGGGCTTGATTTTGGGCTTGCGGCTTTTCTTGTTGTGAAGATTGGGAAAATGCTTCTGCTTTTTGAAAAAGTGATGGTGCTTTTCTATGAAGTTGAATTGAACCAGGCAAAACTCCTTCTGTATGTAATCCGCGTTCTACAGCATTGTGCATAAATTGCAAAATGTTTTCCATCTTCTTATAAACTTCTTCTTTTGTGAGATGAGAAATTGCGATTTCATTTTCTATAACTAATTCCGTTAATGAAAGAGAATTTTTTTGGAGATGATTTTTTAATTCTTTCATTGTGGAATATGGATATGGTGGGATTACATCAGATTTTTGCTGCTGCTCTCCTTTTCGGATAATAAATCCACCACCAATGGAATAATATTCGTGTTCCAAAATAACATTGCCATTTTCATTGATAAGACGAATTATGAGTGTGTTGGGATGTGGAAAATCAAATCTGCCACGTTCAAAATGAATATTTTTCGCAGAAAATAAAATTGGTTTACAACCAGGAACACTGATAGCATAATTATCTTTTTCACTAGAAACTAAATGAGAAAATTTTTCCGGATTGCATTCTTCGGGAAGCCAGCCTAATAAACCAGCAACAATTGCTCTATCCGTACCGTGTCCTTTTCCTGTTGCACTGAGTGAGCCGTAAAGAGTAACTTCAAGTGTTGCGTTAATTGCAACAGTTGTATCAGGAAGTTTTTTGAGTTCTTGAAGAAAATTGTACGCGGCTTTCATCGGTCCGATGGTGTGCGAACTTGATGGACCTGGTCCGACTTTGAATAAATCAAAGAGTGATGTGGTGATATGTTGGGTTGAGGTTTTCATAACTATCAGTAAAAAATAATTACAATATTAAGTTAACAACATTTGTCTGTTGAACAACACGATGCTTCAATTGTTGGTGTTTTACAATGGTCTTTTGCTAAACACTCTGTTTGTTTCGTTACCAGCAAAAAATTTGCTCCATTAAAATCTAGGCCGTATCGACTAATTGTTTCCGTTTGATATTCTATTTCAACTTCTAAATCTTCATTTCCAAATAAATTTTCCGCAATACTTAGAATTTTTTTCAATTTTTGTGGTTCAAGACGGTGGTCAAAATCATTAGCAACCCAAATCTGCAAACTCACTGTTTTTTCCATTCGCACTGTTCCACCACAATCAATAAAATGTTTCGTGGTTAAGCCCGCTTCTGTTATATGAAAATGTTTTGGAATCAACGTTCCATTGGGCTGAACAAAATGTAATTGTGGAACGGTTTCTAAATAGTATTTGAATTGTGATAATTTCATAATGTATATTCTTACAATAATGAATTTTATTTATTTATTGGCTCCCAGAGTTCAATTTTGTTGCCTTCTGCATCCATAATATGGACAAATTTTCCGTAGTCGTAACTTGCAATGTCATCCAATATGGTTACTCCGTTTGCTTTGAGTTTTTCTACGAGTGCTTCAATATTTTGCACTCGGTAATTTATCATAAATTCTTTTTTTGATGGTTCAAAATATTTGCTTCCTTTTTTAAATGGACTCCATTGGAGCGAGCCAATTTCTTCCGGATTTTTTACATCTCTAAATTCAAATGTGGAACCGTAGTCATTCACTTCAAGTCCCAAATTTTTTGCATACCATTCTCTTGTTTCTTTAGGGTTTTCAGAAAAAAAGAAGATGCCGCCGATTCCTGTTACTTTTGGTGTTGGGTCTGTTTGATTGTTTTGGTTTTGCATAAGGGTTTTTTGATAAATTACTGTTTAAGTGAAAGTAGTGTTATTTTTTATATAAAATTATTTTTCAAAAAAATTAGAATCCTTAGATAAATGACTCATTTTTTCTACAAGTTCCTTTTTAATATTCTGACTAACAATTACTACATTATTTTGGTTTGAATCATATTCATATACAGTATCAATTTTATAAGTTTTAATATTATCTAGTGTAGTATATGTTCCTTTTAAATAAACGTATATTTTATTGCACTTAATTTTTGTTGGAAGCAGGTCAGTCGTACAAATTCCATTTTTAGGTATTTGTCCACCTCCTGGAAAATTCATTTTACCAAAATCATACGTTCCATCAATAAATTGTGCTAAAATATAACATGATATGTCAAAATTAGTCGAACCCGCATCAAAGCTAGTCAATCTTATAGTATAAATATTCATTGAATCAGCGGTAGTTTTAAAATAAATTCCATTACTTCTAATAAGAAGTACAGGGTCAGGTTGTCCAAAGTTATTTGTAATAATTTTTGTAGAATCTCTAATTCTGCTTATTTCTTTTGTTACTACATCTAACTTTAATTCCTGTTTTGCAAATGCTTTTGAAATATCCTCAAAAAGTTCTCTTCTGTTTTTCTCAACTCCAACGGTTATTAAAGAATCTCTTTGGTTTCGTTCACTCGTTAATTTTAAATCATTTTGGTCATTCTCTCGCTGATTGTTCCATTCCTGCCATATTTGCATCAAAACCATGCAAAATATAATAAAGAAAACTAATTTATCTTTCTTGGTAAATTTTTCAGTTAAAATAATTAAAAAAGTAGTAAGTAGTACAATTACAATAGTAAAAAAGATGTTGGGTAAAATTGGTATCATGTATTTTTTATTTCTCCTCTAAAGAGTTCGGCAGCATCAATAAAAAGGGAATACATTTATTATAATCCAATTCATAATAATTTATTCCTAAATTGATATTACGGTAATATTCTTGTTGATGTTCTTTATAAAATTTTTCCGAAGATATTTTCCAAAAATCTTTACCAAGTTTTTCTGCTAAAAACCATTTTTCCAGCAACCGTGCAGCACGTCCGTTACCATCTCTAAAGGGATGGATATGAGCAAAAAGTAAATGAATGAATGAAGCAAAATACAATGTTTCTGTTGTCGATAATTTTTTTTTTATGAGCAATTCTACATCATGAAAAAAATCTCTCATTGTTTTTTGTACGTGTTCGGGTTCAATGGCAAGATACACTAATCCGGATGTATCAAAAACGCCAACTTTTTCTTTGCGATAATTGCCTTGTTCACTTTTTATTACCAGTGTTTGTGCAAATATTTTATGAGATTGTAAAAGATTTTTTTCGGTTAACGGATTTGATTGTGCAAATGTATAAGCCAAAACTAAATTTTCAATTTCCTGAATTTCTTTATGAGGTGGAGTTTTTTGTGGTGATAATTTATAATTCATATAGGAATTTAAATCAATACTATTTCCCTCAATATTGGAAGAATACACGGCTGATGCTTGAGTTGTATATCCCAAATCAATATTTTTTTCTACAAAATTGAATGATGTAATTAGATTTTCTATTTGATTTCCAATTATATCATTGTATTGTTTGAAATATGTATCGGCAAGTAATTTCATTTATGTATTATTTTTACTAAACTCAAATTTTCCATTTTATTTATCAAGCAATTCCATCAACTTATTTACATATTGATACCCTTCTTTCCCTGATGAAAAATCTTTGTCAACTGTCATTCCTAATTTGGTTTCAACATAGCGAGCAACTTCATTATATTGCTCTGAAAGGGTTTTACTTTTATCTAAATATCCTCTTCGCTCTATAAATTTCATAATGTATTGTTGACCTTCTTTTCCTGATGATAAATCTTTATGAACAAACATTCCTAATTTTGTTTTCACATACTGAGCAACTTCATCATATTGTTCTGAAAGGGTTTTATTCCCTAAATATGCTTTTTGTTCCATCAAGTTTACTACATATTCATAACCATCTTTTCCTGATGACAAATCTTTATTTACTAACATTCCTAATTTTGTTTTTACATACTGAGCAACTTCATCATACTGTTCTGAAAGAGTTTTATTTTTACTGATGTACCCTTTTTGTTCTATAGATTTTACCACATATTCATGCCCTTCTCTTCCTGATGATATATCTTTATCAACAGTCATTTTTAATGTAGTTTTAGCATGTTGAGCAACTTCATCATATTGCTCTGAAAGGGTTTTATTCCCATACTTCCACTGACCATTATTATAGAGAACTACTTCTTTACCATCTTCAGTGGTTGCTTTAATTTGAGAATATATATTACCAAAAAATATAGATAATACAAAAGCATAACAAAATATTTTCAACGTATTTCTTGTTTGTAATTTCATAACCCACCTCCTTATTTTGTTGTTATTTTTATTTATCCAAACATTTCTTGTTCTACTTGTTGAAAAATAATATGTCCAATAGTGATATGTCCTTCTTGGATACGTTGTGTATCATTTGAAGGAATAATTATTGGAAGGTCAACGAGGGGTTTTGCTTTTCCACCATCTTTTCCTAAAAATCCAATGGTAGATATTTTCATTTCTTTTGCTTTTACAAATGCATTATTCACACTGGGAGAATTTCCACTGGTACTGATGCCAATAAGAACATCTCCTTCATTTCCCAATGCTTCAACAGAACGTGCGAATACATTATCATAACCAATATCATTTGCTCCTGCAGTGAGATTTGACACATCGGTTGTGAGTGCGATTGCTGGAAGTCCGGGACGTTTTATTGTTGGTGAAAGACGGATAACAAATTCGGTTGCGAGATGTTGTGCATCGGCAGCACTGCCGCCGTTTCCACATAAAAGAATTTTCTTTTTATTGTTGAATGCGTTGATGAGTATATCTATTGCTTTGGAAATTTCTGTGGGACAGTGTTCAGCAATTTTTAGTTTTGTTTCTGAACTTTCTTTTAGTGAGTGTTGAATGAATTGTTGTCGGGTCATAATTATTTCACTGTGGATTATATTGATTATGGAAATTATTTTTTTCTGATTACTGCTTACTGTGTACTGAACTACTGCTAATATAACACAAAAGCGGAAAAAATGTTATTCTTTCCGCTTTTGAGCATTTCTGGATTCCTGCTTTCGCAGGAATGACTACTTTATAATTTACGAACAACCGCTTGTTGAACCACATTGAATACACTTATAACAACTTCCAGAACGTATCATAATACTTCCGCATTCATGGCATGGTGGTGCATCTGCTTGTGTTTGGAAAATTACTTTTTCTTTACTTTCAACATTTGCTGATTGTTTTGCTATTTTTGGTGCATCTGTTTTTTCTGCAATTGTTTCTGCTACAAATGGTTGTTCTTCTTTGGATAAAAATTTCATTCCTAACCATCTAAAAATATAATCACAGAAAGATTTTGCTATTGGTATATCGGGATTGTTGGTAAATCCGGATGGTTCAAATCTCATGTGGCTGAATTTATCTACCAATACTTTTAACGGAACTCCGTATTGCAATGCCAACGAAACTGATGTTGCAAATGCATCCATCATTCCGGAAATTGTTGAACCTTCTTTTGACATTGTGATAAAAACTTCACCAAGTGTTCCATCTTCATATAATCCAGCAGTGATATAGCCCTCATGTCCTGCGATGCTGAACTTGTGTGTAATGGCTTTTCGTTCTGCGGGAAGTTTTCTTCGCACGGGACGTGCAAGTTTTAATTTTTCTCCATCTTTGCTTTCTAAAGACGTGCTGAGTGGTTGTGTACGTTTACATCCATCTCGGTACACTGCGATTGCTTTCAATCCAAGTTTCCATGCTTCAATGTATGCTTGCATTATTTCATCAACAGTAACTTCATTTGGCATATTTACTGTTTTAGAAATTGCTCCGCTTAAAAATGGCTGTGTTGCTGCCATCATTTTAATGTGCCCCATATATTGAATAGAACGTTTTCCTTTTGCTGGTTTGAATGCACAATCAAAAACAGAAAGATGTTCTTCTTTTAAATATGGTGCACCTTCAATGGTGTCATTTTTTTCGATGTACTTTATAATGTGTTCTATTTGTTCACTATCATAATTTAATTTTCGTAATGCTTCTGGTACGGTTTGGTTGACAATTTTTAAAAGTCCGCCACCAACAAGTTTTTTGTATTTCACCAATGCAATATCTGGTTCAACACCTGTGGTATCACAATCCATCATAAATCCAATTGTTCCCGTTGGTGCAAGCACTGTTGCTTGTCCGTTACGATAACCGTACTGTTTTCCATACTCAATTGCCTCTTGCCATACTTGACGTGCTTCGTGTAATAATTCTTCTGGAACATGTTTTTCATTTATTTTTTCTGCATAGATGCTGTGCTTGTTCATCACATTTAACATTGGTTCACGATTAATTGCATACCCTTTAAACGTTCCCATTTCTTTTGCAATAAGTGCAGATTGTTTATATGCTTCTCCACACATTAATGATGTAATTGCTGCAGAATATTCTCTTCCAGCATCACTATCGTACGCAAGTCCGCGTGCCATAAGCAATGCACCAAGATTTGCATATCCTAATCCAAGCGGACGAAAATCATGACTATTTTTTTCAATTGCTGGTGTTGGATAACTTGCATTATCAACAAAAATTTCTTGTGATGTGATGGTAATATCTACTGCATGCTTAAATGCTTCTACATCAAATTCACCATCTTGTTTTCTAAATTTCATTAAATTAAGTGATGCAAGATTACATGCTGAATCATCAAGATACATATATTCGCTGCATGGATTGGATGCATTGATGCGTGCCGTGTTTGCTGATGTGTGCCAGTTATTGATTGTTGTATCATACTGCATTCCGGGGTCTCCGCAAACCCAAGCAGATTCAGAGATTTGTTTCATAATATCTCTTGCTCTATATGTTTGTACAATCTTTCCACCTTTAACACTTTTGGTGAACCATTCTTTATCTTCCAAAACGGCTTTCATAAATTCATCAGTAACTCGTACGGAATGATTTGCGTTTTGGTAAGAAACGGAATCATACGCTCCACCCGGAACATTAAATCCACCATTATAACCAGCATCAATTAGTGCCCATGCTTTTTTTTCTTCATCGGATTTGCAATGAATAAAATCCATAACATCAGGATGGTCTGCATTGAGAATGACCATTTTTGCTGCTCGACGAGTTTTTCCTCCGGATTTAATAACTCCAGCGAATGCATCAAAGCCCTTCATAAAGGAAACCGGACCTGATGCAGTTCCTCCACCACTCAATGTTTCTTTTGAAGAACGTAGCGTTGAAAGATTTGAACCAGTTCCAGAACCCCATTTGAAAAGCATGCCTTCCGTTTTTGCAAGTTTTAAAATGGATTCCATGTTATCTTGAACGGAATTGATAAAACATGCAGAGCATTGTGGTTTTTCTTCCACACCAACATTAAACCACACTGGACTGTTGAATGCCATGTATTGATTGACGAGGAGAAAAGATAATTCATTGTAAAAAATTTCTGAATCTTCTTCGGTTGCAAAATATTTTTGTTTTTTTCCCCACTCCATTGTGGTTTTTGCAACTCGCTCTACTAATTGACGTACACTGGTTTCACGTTCTGGCGTACCAATCAATCCATGAAAATATTTTGATACAACAACATTCGTTGCTGTCATCGACCATGTTTTAGGAATTTCTACATTTTCTTGAACAAAAATTTTCTCTCCTTTTTCATTGGAGATTGTTGCCGTACGAAATTCCCATTCTAACTCATCAAATGGATGAACTCCGGCAGTGGTAAAATAACGACGAAAAGAAAGTCCTTTGGAGATACTTTCTTTTTCATCTTGAGAAGAACGCACAGAAACTTTTTTTTCTGCGATGATGACTTTTTCTTCTACCATGGTAGTATTCCTTATTTATAAAAAAAGTATATAGAAAATGTTTGCATACATTCAATAATAATTATTTTGTAGAAAACGAAATGTGATTTCTACTACAAACAATTGTTGACTGTATAAACATGAAATTTTTATCTTGATATATAATGATAGTGTTGTAACGAGGTGCAGAATTTTTAACAACACGGGGGATATTTTTTGTTGCTGGTTTAATATAAGATATTTAGTAAAGCGAAAGCAAGATTTTTTTTGAAAAAAAATTTATTTTTTTCTTGACTCTAAATTTTTCCCTTATTTTTTGTACATTCTATTTGCATGTTCTAATAATTCACTTAATTCATTTTTTATTTTATAAGGAGTTTTTATGAAAACCTTTTTCTTTTCTCTCATTGTTGGATTGTTATTTAGTACCTCGCCACTTTTTTCACAAGAAAAACAAGAACTCAAATTAAGTTCTGTTTTTAGCATTCCTAAACTTTTAGATACTGCGAAAGAACAAAAAATTAAAGTTGAAGTAGTGTTAAAAAATGGAAAATCTTATAAAGGATTTGTTGGTGACGTTGGAAATAATACTTGTGTAATAACACAGTTAGATGGAAAAAATTTCTTTGATGCCCTTATTCTTGTTGAAGAAATTGTTGCAGTAGAAGTACAAACAAGAAAATAATGCTATAAAGATTTGTCATCCTGTTATTACGGGATGACAAATTTAAAATTTTATATCTTTTATGAAACTTCTCACAAAAAAACAAATTTCCACTTCTTTAAAAAAGCTTAAGGGCTGGAAACAAAACGGAACGGAAATCTATAAAACATTCACTAAAAAAGATTTCGTTCATGCAATGGGTTTTGTACAATCTGTTGCACTTCTTTCAGAAAAAATGAATCACCATCCTGATATTGATATTCGATGGAATAAAATTACACTCGTACTTTCTACTCACAGTAAAGGCGGGTTGACGGAAAAAGATTTTCTATTAGCACAATGTATTGATAAATTATAAACTCTTATGCAAAAACTTCCCAAACAACAAATATTAGAAATCTTCAAAGAAACCCACGCTTTACTTGAAGGTCATTTTCTTCTTTCCTCGGGCTTACACAGTCCGCAATATTTTCAATGTGCAAAAGTATTGCAATATCCAAAATATCTTCATCTATTTTCTGGAGAAATTGCAAAACATTTTCAATACAGTGAAATAGAAGTTGTTATTTCTCCGGCAATTGGCGGAATTGTTGTTGCAACTGAAGTTGGAAGATTGTTAGAAGCACGTACAATGTTCACTGAACGCGAAAACGGAGTAATGTCTCTCCGCCGTGGATTTGAATTAAAAAAAGGTGAACGTGTCTTGGTTGTAGAAGATGTTGTAACAACTGGTGGCTCTGTAGAAGAAGTAATTTCCATTGTGAAGAATGCTGGAGCAATATTATCTGGTGTTGGTTACATTGTGGACCGCAGTAATGGAAAAGTAAAATTTGATGCAAAAACATATTCTGTTTTAGATATGGATGTGATTACTCATAAAGCCGAAGAATGTCCGTTATGCAAAGAAGGTAGTGAAGCAATTAAACCGGGGAGTAGGAAAATATAATGGATTCTTTTTTTAGTGTTTTTGGAGAAACAAGTTTAACATTTATTCAATCATTATTTGGTACAGGAATTTTTTATCAAATAGTAAAAGCATTGTTGTTTGTACTATTTTTCATCTTAGCAGGAAAAATTTTACAAATTATTCTCATCTTTATTAATAAAGGTATTCGTTTCAGAATTCTCAATAAAGTTATTGAAATTCTTACCAAATTTACTTTTGGAATTTCTATTGTTGCTGGTGTGTATGTAGGGATTACGAAAGTTATCAGCGGCATTTCCAGTTCAGATAATGTTACAGTAAGAATTCTCGATTATACAAAAGATACTCTTTTCATCGGAATAGTTATTGCTTTTCTTATTATCGCTGTACGTGCTGTGCGATTAACGGTTCACCATGTTATTACTTCTGTTGAAGAAGACAAAAAGAAAAAATTCAGTTCTTCTCTTTCTATTCTCATTAGCCGGCTTACCAATACTTTTGTTGTTTTTATAGGACTTGTTATTGTTCTTGGACATTTTGGACAAGATATTTCAAGTTTATTTACCGTACTTGGTGCTGGTACCATCATCATCGGTCTTGCGGCACAAGAAACCCTTGCAAATATGATTGCCGGCTTTGTTATTATGATTGACCAATCGTATCACGTTGGTGATAGAATAAAAATTCCATCTGGAGAAATTGGTGAAGTTACTGATATTGGTTTGCGAAGTACCAGAGTATTGGATTTTGATAACAACATAATAATTATTCCTAATTCTGAATTAGTAAAAACAAGAATTATCAATTATTCCTATCCAAATCCTCATGTTCGTGTGGTAGTGGATTTTGGTGTTGCATATGGCTCAAATGTAGAACAAGTAAAAAAAATTATGCTTACCATTATGCAGACACATCCCAAAATATTAAAAGACCCAGAACCAATTGTTTTGTTAAAAAATTTAGGAGATTCTGCTTTGGAATTTACAGCAGTGTGTAGAATAGATAGTTTTCAAGAACAATTTCTTGTTGCAGAAAATTTACGTGTTTCTCTTTATAATGCATTAGCAGAAGCAAATATAGAAATTCCCTTCCCGCAACGTGTTGTTCATCTCAAAAATCAAACTGATGCAAATCCTTCGTAAAGAAAAAAAATATCAAGGATATATTATTGATGTTTCTATAGAACATTTTCAACATCCATCCGGCACACTCACATCACGAGAAATTGTAGAACATCCCGGAGGAAGCGTTGTGCTTCCTGTTTTTGAAAATGGAGATATTCTTCTCATCCAACAATATCGTCATCCCATTGGCAAAGAAATTATTGAACTTCCTGCAGGAAAATTGGATTATAATGAAGACCCTCAACATTGTGCTGCACGAGAATTGCAAGAAGAAACTGGATATACTGCTCATCAATGGACAAAACTTACCACACTTCTCACCACTCCCGGATTTTGTAACGAACACCTTCACATTTATCTTGCACAAAATCTTTTCCCTTCTCCTCATGGACAAGCATTAGAAGAAGGAGAACAAAGCATTAAACTTCTCCGCATACCTCTTGATGAAGCAATAGAAAAAATTTATAATGGAGTTATTGTGGATGGAAAATCTATTGTGGGAATTATGTTGGGAAAAGAAAAGTTGAGAAAATTATAACATCTACTTCCCAAATTTAAAAAACTGAAACCATTGTTGAGAAAACTCTTTACGATTTTTTATCTCAAGAACTGCTTCGCGATATGCTTCATTCACTGTACCACCACTAGCAAGAGTGGAGTAAAATTTTTCGCTAAATATTTTATTTGCTTTTGTTGTTGAAGAAAATGGTGTTGCAATAACGTAACAAGCATCATTCAGCATTGGAATAATTGCATGGAAAATTGAAATCCGATTTTCCTCATTTTCTTGTGAAGAAAAATACACTGCTGAAAAAGAATTGAGTTGAGTATATTCTGAAAGAAACATTTTTTCGCTATCATCCGTAGTATTGCCAGCAGAAATTTTTAATGCAGACGATGTAATATCTTCTTCTTGCTGAAATGTTGTGGAAAGTTGCAACAAATCTCCAGTGGAAGAAAGTAATCGCTGTTTAGTAAAATTTTTTCCCGCATTAATAGAAGCATCTTTAAAAAACGAACGAATATCACGCAATTCAAAATCTACCGCCCATTGTTTTCCTGTAGGATTTCCAAAGGCAGAAACACTGTTCACAAAACGAGAAGTATTGTTGATACTTCTTACACAGGAAAGATACGGAAGATAGGAAACATCAACCTTATCTAACAACGTTTCTTTTTCATTTTTTTGCAATGAATGCATTGAAAAAAATGGTATATCTTTCGGCGGAATAATTACCACTCTTTTTTGAAAAAGATTTTCCACAGAAGAAATCCAATAATTATATCCACCATTTTTTTGTACGTCTTTTTTTATTACAGAAATTTTTTGTGCGGGATTAATGACAAAAATATACAATGTATTTTTTGTTTGATAATAATTAAGAATGGTTGTGTTTTCCGGTAACGATGCTTGTATTTCTTCATCCGTGAACGAAGGAATTTTTGCATAAATTTCCACCGCAGGATATTCTCGTGCTAACGTTGAACTTGTTGTCAAAAGATTTTTCTCGTTTTGTAGATTTTTTTGCTCTACTTCATTTCTATATTGCGTGTCTGTATATAAAGAAATTGTTTGTAATAATAATTCTCGTTCCATTATCGCAGATTCACGAAATTGTTTTTGGTAAGAGTGAACTAAATATTGTTTTTTTTCATTATTAAAAGTAAATGAAAATTTTTGCAACGTTCTCCATAATGGAAGTGTTCGCTCTTGTTCCGCATAATACAGTGCTTCGGAGATTTTGTTTTGTTGAAGAAGTAATTCTATAAGATTTGTATATGGAATTTGTTGGAGTTCATCAAAAACATTATCGTTGGTAGAAAAATCTTGCAATAGTGATGATTGCAATTCCAATGCTTTTTTGTAGGATTGTATTGCTCCATCAACATCACGAGAAAGTTCCTGCAAAAAACCCAATTTCCACAACGCCACAGATTGTCCCGGGATAAATCCTATTCGAGAAAAAAATGTGAGTGATTGTTCATAATAATTTTTTGCATTAATTGTGGATTGTTGTGAAAACTTTGGTAATCCGTTTTTTAATTCACAATCCGCAATAAGAACAAGAAGATATCCCGTGGAAAGCTTATCATTGATAGATTTTGCAAGTGTATATGCTTCTATAAAATGAGATTTTGCGAGTTCAAAATTAAAATTTTTGTAAAAAATATTTCCAATATTTTTCTGTATATCTACTACGCGTTTTTTTTGTTCATTATCTAAAGATTTTTTTTGAAAAATTTGTAATGCTTGTTTATAGTGATAGAGTGCTTGAGACCAGTGCTCAAAATATGCTAAACTATTTCCATAGTGAAAATGAAATTCGCTTTGTACAAAATCATTATTTAATAATTGAAGAGTGTTTTTTGCTTCTGTAAAAATACGAATGGCTTCAGTTTCATTATTTATTTTTGTGTAAATATCTGCAATACTAAAAATTGCTTTTGCGGTATTTTCTAAAGAATGATTTTGGTAAAAGTCTTTTACACGAAAAAAATATGAAAGTGCTTTTTGATATTCTCCGTTCTGATACAACATCATAGCATAATTATTTGTGCTTTGTATTGTAGAAAAAGAATCTCCATACACTTCACTTATTGTGAGTGCATCTGCAAAATAGGATTTTGCTCTTTCGTTATCTTTTAGTGCTAAACAAAGTCCACCTAAAGAGTTTAATATTTGTATTTCATTTTTTTTATCGAATGTTTTACGATAATACTCTAAAGCAAATTCGTAGTTTTCTATTGCTGGAGAAATTTTTCCTACAAAACTTTGTATTTCAGCAAACGTACTTTTATCTTTTGCGATTGAGGATTCGTTTTCTGAGAATGTTTGTTCGTTTTGAAGAATTTCTACAAACAGTTTTTCCGCAGATTGATATTGTTTTTGCTGAAGATATTCTTGTGCTTGAATACGAAGAGATTGAATTTCTTGAAGTGTAATTTTTCTTCCACAATCACAACCGGAAAAAATGGTAATGAGTGATAAAAAGAAAAATGTTTTTTTGAGGAAAATACTTTTCACGATTGAGAAATTATTTTACAAGAATGGATTTATATAAAAACTATTTTTTTGCAGTACAAGACCTCACAGGTTTTAAAAACCTGTGAGGTCTTGGCTGTATAGATGAAAAAAATCTTGCTTAATTTACAAAAGATGAAATAATATATATCCAATCCACATCACACTTCCTACAGAAATTGGTATAGAAAAATTATCATCTATCGTAATTGATAATGCTTCTACCACAGCACCCACTGCTGCTGCAAAAAATCCTATAGCATACTCATTAAACGTATTGGTGAGTTTTGGTGCAACAAGTACAACAATACACGCTGAAAGAAAAAATGCGAAACTTCCTTCTACACTTTTACTAAAAAATTTTTTCTTGCCAAACTTTCTTCCTATTAATGCAGCAACAGAATCTGAAATAATGAGAATAGAAAATGCTGTAAGAAAAATAATTTTAGGAAATATTGCTACACATAAGGCTGCAGAAAGAAGAACATACGTTGCACCATTCAATCTTTTTTGATTTTCGTTTTGTTCGTGAGAGCGAAGAATTGGACGAAAAAATTTATAAAAAATTTCTGCTGTTGGTTTATGATAATAGCGGGTGATATCGACCATCAAAAATAAAAATGCAAGAGGCACTAATAAAACTAGTGCCTCTTGACGAGTAAGATGATGATATATAATTGGAATACTTAATGAACAAAGGTGAATGCCTTTGCGAACAACTTCCGCTTTATATTGAATAGCATTATCAATCATGATGTGCGGGGTTTTCTTCCTTTTGTTTTTGGTTTAGAACTTTGTTCCACAACAGTATTGATTTCTTGTACTGGTTTTACTATTGGTGGAATTGTTTCGGGAATAGTTTTTCCGTTACCATTAACTTTTTCCAATGATGGTAATGCTTCTCCACGTAAAACTTTATCTATTTCTTCACTATCCAAATTTTCTCGCTCTAATAATGCGTTAGAAAGATTGTGAAGTTTATCAATGTTTTCCGAAAGAAGTGTTTCTGCTTTTTTCATACAAGAGTTAATAATTTTTTTAACTTCTTCATCAATCATTCTTCCTGTTTCTTCGCTAAAATCTCGATGTTTGGTAACTTCACGTCCAAGAAATAATTCTTCTTCCTTTGCTCCGTATGCTAATGGTCCCATTTTTTCACTCATTCCCCATTCACAAACCATTTTTCGTGCAAGATTACTTGCTCGCTCAATATCATTTCCTGCTCCAGTAGTAAATTCGTTGAACACAATTTTTTCCGCAGCACGTCCGCCAAATAACATTGCCATCATCGCTTCGAGATATGTTTTGGAGTATGTATGTTTTTCATCTATCGGTAATGATGTTGTTACACCAAGCGCTCTTCCCCGCGGAATAATTGTTACTTTGTGAATTGGGTCTGATTCAGGAATAAGTTTTGCAACAAGAACGTGTCCGGCTTCGTGATACGCTGTAATGCGTTTTTCTTTATCAGAAATAATCATAGATTTTCGTTCCATTCCCATCATCACTTTATCTTTTGCATCTTCAAAATGATGCATGGAAACTTCTTTTTTATTTTCGCGTGCTGCAAGAAGTGCGGCTTCGTTCACTAAATTCGCAAGGTCTGCACCGGAAAGTCCGGGAGTTCCTTTTGCAAGAATTTCTACTTTTACATCTGGTGCTAAAGGAATTTTTCGTGTGTGAACTTTCAGAATTCCTTCACGTCCGCGAACATCGGGACGGTCAACAACAACTTGTCTATCAAAACGTCCTGGACGCAAAAGTGCTGGGTCAAGAACATCAGGACGATTTGTTGCTGCAATAATAATCACACCACTGTTTTGTTCAAAACCATCCATCTCTACAAGAAGTTGATTGAGTGTTTGTTCACGCTCATCATGTCCACCGCCAAGTCCTGCTCCACGATGACGACCAACGGCATCAATTTCATCAATAAAAATAATACATGGTGCACTGCGCTTTCCTTGTTCAAATAAATCTCTTACACGGCTTGCACCAACACCAACAAACATTTCAACAAATTCTGCTCCACTAATAGAAAAAAATGGAACTCCTGCTTCGCCAGCAACGGCACGAGCAAGAAGTGTTTTTCCTGTTCCCGGAGGACCAAGTAACAAAACGCCTCGTGGAATTTTTCCACCGAGTTTTTGAAATTTTCCCGGGTCTTTTAAAAACTCAATAACTTCTTGAAGTTCTACTTTTGCTTCATCAGCACCAGCAACATCCGCAAAAGTAATTTTAGTTGCTCCTTCATTCAGCATTTTTGCACGACTTTTTCCAAAAGAAAATATTCCTCGTGGACCTCCGCCACCACCTGCACCGCCCTGCATTCTACGAAAAATAAAAATCCACACAGCAAAAATAATTATCCATGGTAAAATACTTAACAGTGTATTTAACCACATAGTATCTTCTTTGGTGATAGTAAAAGAAACTCCTTTTTCATTCCATTTAGCAATAACATTATCATCAATGTTTGTGTATGGAAGTGTGAGGACGAATTTTTCTACAATAATCTTTTTTCCGTTTGGCGTAAAAATTTCTTGAGATGATTTCAGCGTTCCATGAAAATCAAAATTGTTAAAATCAGATTTTTTTACAACGGCTTTTGTGATTTGTTTATTTTCTAAAAATTGTTGGTACTGAGTAAAAGTAATTTCATACTCTGTTCCATCTTGATTTTTAAAAATTGTCATTAACAAAAATACGCCAAGTATAATTGCTGACCATGTGAGAACAACACGAAAAGTTTTTGCCCAATTAAAATCATCGTTTTTTCGCATTGGCGATTTTTTCCCTTTTTCTTTTTTGGGAGAAAATTCTGTATTGTTATTTTTTTCTGACATCTTTATAATTGCTCCTAAGTTATTATTTCATTACTTACAATGTACTGATTTTCACAAAAATTACATGTTTTATTTTTTTGATTTCAAAATAATGGTTGGTATAAAATGTTCTTCGCCAAATTCTCCAAAGTTATATTGCTCAGAAGAAAAAATTGTGTCTATTTCTATGTTACGATTTTGCATAACCATTTTTAAATTATTGTTATTATTTTTTACGATTCCAACAATTGTAGTATCATAATCAACATGAGTTACTATTAAAACAAAGTCTTCCCATTCGCTATAACTTGTTGTTTTATTGCATGCTCCAATATCTGTAGAACAAGGATAAGAAAAACCATTTTGCATTATATATTGTCCTTCGCTATCTGAATAAGTATAAGTACCTCCTAAAAAGGGAAAAGGTTTTTGAAATTGAATTTTTGCTTGAAAAATATTTTCTCCATTTTCATTTGTAATTTTCCCTTTTAACGGTTCTTCAGTAACACCAGACCCATCTTCACAGGTTACACCGAGAAAAAGAAACGAGGCAAAAATTGCTATTAATAATCGTGCTCTCACAAATAATATCCTATTCCAAAAGAAATATTTATATTATGCCCAGAGAAACGATATATTGGATAGTTGTATTCTAGTTCCATTATTCCAACAAGTGATTGTACAAAAAGCGATTTTTCTATTGAACCTCCAATCCACAATCCTGGCAAACTAGAATATCTATTTTCATACCACAATCTACCCGTTTTTGTTATCGTGTGCGTTTCTCTACTATTCATAAAAACAAAACCACCACCAGCATTAAAAGAAACATCTAAAAATTTTGCCACATCACAAAAATATATTCCAGCATTACACGTTGTCTGCGTATAATATTGTGTGAGGTTTTTTGGATTTGCGTTTGCAGAAAATTCTGTAAACTTTAACGATATCTTTAATGGGTCAACCAAAGAAACAATAGCAACTGAAAATGATTTACTAAATGAAATGCCATATTGAATAAAATCTTCTTGGGTAGGAATCGTTGTTCCTAGAGAACCTGTAACAAAAAAATTTGAACGCTCAATAGGTTGTGTATATACTACATGAAAAGAAAAGCACATTACAACAAACAATATCTTTTTTATCATACAAATTTGAAATTTTGAAAACTAATTTCCTCTTTCCAAAGTAAAAAAGAAATGAAGAAAAAACAATGAATCTTATTGATTTACAATCTTATAAATCGCTCTCAAATTTCTTCCCTTTTGAGCATAATCCAAACCATATCCAATCACAAAATCATTGGGAATTTCAAAACCAATATATTCTATGGGATTATGAATTTTTATTGCTTCTTTTTTATAAAGCAAAGCAGCAACGGCAAGTGATTTTGGTGATTGTGCTAACACTAATTTTCGGATATAATCAATAGAAAGACCAGAATCAATAATATCTTCAACAAGAACAATATCTCTTCCGGTAATTTGGCAATTGAGGTCTTTCAATAGTGTAACGTTTCCTGAAGAAATTTTTGAATCTCCATAACTGGAAAGTTTTAAGAAATCCACTTCGCAATCAATAGTAATTTCACGAAGCAAATCTGCAAAAAAAATAAAAGAACCATTCAACACTCCGATAAAAATTGGAGTTTTTCCTTCATATCGCTTATTCATTTCTTCACCAAGTTCTCGCACTCGTTCTTGAATTTCTTTTTCACTAATGTAGATAGAAAAATCTTCGTTATTAATGGTAATGTTTGTGTGCATAAGTTTACTTTTCAACTATGATTAAATGATTGTTATGATAACTATGAAATTAGTCCGAAGATTCCTCACTACGTTCAGAATGTAATAATCTACTGACTACTGATAACTGAATACTCTAACTTAAATACTTTTTTTGTTTTGTCCGTTATCTTAAACCGATTATCTAATCGATGACCTGCAATCCATACGATAGATTTGCTGGATTCTATAATCGGAATAGTGTGTTTTTCTGAACGCGGGATTTTTTCATCCACAAAAAAATCACTCACTTTTTTTACATGATGCATTCCTAATGGAAAAAATTCGTCTCCGTTTTTCCATGAACGAATGGTAACAGGAAATTGAATCATTTCTGCATCCACGTATTCCACAAAAGGATTTTTCTCAAACTTTTTTGGACGTGTACTTTTTGTAATGGACATAGAAAAATCTTTTGTTGTGACTTTCCCTTCTTTGCTAAGAACAAATAAAAAATCCTGCACATTTCTTTTTTTCTGAAAAACTATTTCTTTTGAATTTTTTTCTACAACCCAACCATTTCCTAATTCTACAGATTTTCCTTTTTGTGAATTACAAAGAGAAATTATTGCTTCAATATGAAGATGATGCAATTCAATCTTTTGTTGCAATAAAATATCTGCAACCAACATTTGTTGAAGATATGAATGTTGCTTTTGAAATAATGTGACTGGTAGTATTATTTTTTTTTCATCAACTTTTACAATTTCTTGTTTTACTTGTTCAATTTGAGACTGTAAAAAATTTCCTGCATTAAAAAAGATTTTTGCTTCCGCTTGTAATGTTTGAACAAGTGATGGATTGATATTCTTTTCTATCAACGGAATAATATGATGTCGCAAAAAATTTCTACTATACACATCTTTGTTGTTAGAAGAATCTTCACGAAAAGATAATTTGTGTTCTTTTGCATATTCTACAATTTCTGAACGTGTAACACACAACAGCGGACGCACAATTTTTTCTCGTTGAATTGGAATTCCCGTTATACCATAAATTCCCGTCCCTCGAAAAAAATTAAACAACATAGTTTCTGCATTATCATTAGCATTATGTGCGGTGGCAATATGATGAATATTTTTTAGCGTAGAAAAAAAATTATATCGTAATTCTCTCGCAGCCACTAGAATAGATTGTGAGTTTTGCAATGCAATTTTTTGAGTATCATATCGTTCACTATAAATCGGAACACCATATTTCTTTGCAAGTTTTTTTACAAACTGCTCATCAGCATTAGATTCTTTTCCTCGCAATTGATGATTGACATGAACAACATGTAATGAAATTTTCAATATTTCTCGTAATTGAAAAAGAACATCTAATAAAACCACAGAATCAATTCCCCCACTCACCGCAACAGCAATTTGTTGGTGTTTTTTCAATAATTGGTGTTGTGTGATAAAGGAGAGAATCTTTTGCTGAAATGGTTTTATGTTTTTTTTATTCCTCATAAAAAAAAACCTTTCATATCGTTGAGCCGATTGAAAGGGTTATTATTGTAGCGGGGGAGGGACTTGAACCCCCGACCTACGGATTATGATTCCGACGCTCTAACCAGCTGAGCTACCCCGCCTTAAGAATTGAGAAAAGTTTAATAATGTACAAAAAAAAAGATGTATTGGCAAGAACACTATTTCAGTATGGAACTTCGCACCAATTCCATCAATGGAGAAAAATACATTCCAAAAATAATTGTGGGAAGAAGTAAAAGTAAAAGAAGAATTTTTTGAGGAAATAAAAAAATATTATGTGTTATGATTGGTAATTCCTCATCACGCAAAAACATGTTCCGGATAATTCTTATATAATAGTATAATGATATAATACTATTAATAACTGCTATCAATGCTAACCATACAAGTTTTGCATTCATTAAAGAAGAAAATAAATACAGTTTACCTATAAATCCTGCAGTAGGCGGCAACCCCGTTAGCGAAATTAAAAATATTACCATTGCAATAGAAAGAAATGGAAATGATTTTCCTAATCCTTTGTAAGCATCAAGATGTTCACTTTGTTTTATATCAGCAACAAACATTGCAACATAAAATGTTCCAAGGTTCATAAAAAGATATATTCCGCTGTACAACATCATTGCCATCAATCCTTCTTTTCCCATCGTTACACACCCTAATAATAAATATCCGGCGTGGGCAATACTAGAGTATGCAAGAAATCTTTTAATATTATTTTGCCATAAGGCCACAAGGTTTCCAATCGTCATTGTTAGAATAGAAATGATAATGAGAATTTGTTGTAGAGGAATTTCTTTCACTTCGGAAAACATCATTACTATTCGCATCAGCAAAGCAAATCCGGAAATTTTTGATGCAACGGAAAGAAATGCTGTAATAGTAATTGGTGCACCTTCGTACACATCAGGAGTCCAAAAATGAAACGGAACAATGGAAATTTTATATCCAAGTCCGACAAGCAAACACAATGTTGCAAACAATAGTAATAATGGATTTGTGCTTCCTTCTATAAGAGCAATTTGTATAGCACTAAATTCTAACGAACCAAACATTCCATAAAAAAGTGAAAGTCCGTACAACATTACTCCGGAAGAAAATGCTCCATATAAAATATATTTCAGCGATGCTTCGGATGAAGATTGTCTTTCTTTTATAATGCCAACCAAAATGTAGAAACTAATACTGGTAAGTTCTATTGCTAAATATAATGTGAGCAGATGTGTTGCACTGACCATTAAAAACATTCCCAGCATTGCGGTGAAAAGAATTGCATAATATTCACCGAGGCGTTGATGGATTGTAGTAAGCTCTGATGAATTGAGTGAGAAAAGAATTGTGAATGCACCAGCAGCAATAATTAAAAGTTTAAAAAATCGTGCAAAGGAATCTATTGTAAGCATTCCATCAAAAATTGCATTAAGAGAAAATTGTTGTTGAATAAGAAATGTTGCTAGAAGAAAAATTCCAATAAAAGCAATTATAACAAAAGATATTTTTTTATGTGATGATAAAAAAACATCTGCTATTATAATAGTAAGAATTGTCCCAAGAAGTGTAATCTCTGGATAAATATAGTGTAGCGAAGAAAGGATGTGTTCAATCATAAAGCGAATACAAAATTTTTTAAGGTCATTCCCGCGAAAGCGGGAATCCATATTTTTACGAAAATTTAAAAAATGGATTCCCACTAAAAACATGTGGGAATGACATTGTTTTTTTGAATAACTTAATCATATTACGGTTGCCAAACTATTTTGCCTGTTGGATTAATATAAACAATAGACGTATGTCCACGAGAGAAATCTCCTATTTCCATTCTCGCAAGTCCATTTTTAAAATGATTTATTCCTGAAAATTGCGGTGGAATAATTTCTTTTCCAGTGATATCCATAAATCCCCACTTCATTTCAGAATTTTGTATAGGAATAAATCCTCCCACACATGCACCAACTGTTCGATATGGTAAATTATCAAGAACAATATTGCCTTGTGTATCCATACATTTCCAGATTTTTTTCGTTCGGTCTTCGCTTAATGTCCAACCCGTTACAAAATTTTCAGAAAAATCCCATGCAAAAGTAAATGATGGTGCGATAACAAATAGACCACCTTTATCAAGAAAGCCAGTCAGTATTTTATCTTCTTGAACAGCAACTCTGGCAAGTCCATTACGAAAAGGACCAACTTCAATAAAATTTGGTTGAATAATCCACTCACCTTTTTTATCAATATATCCACCACCTTCTTCTTCCGAGGTATAGACTGAAGCAAGTCCTTCAGAAAATTGCGAAACATACACTGCACGTAAAAATTGCGGTTGGATAATTATTTTTCCTTCTCTATTTATAAATCCGGTTTTACCATTTATTTTTACAGCAGCAAAGCCCTCAGAAAAATTTCCCGCATCTTCAAATTGTGGTGAGATAATTTCTTTTCCTGTTTTATCAATAAAGCCGTATTTCTCATTTTTTTTTATTTTTGCAAATCCTTCAAAAAAATTTTCTGCCTTTTCAAATTGTGCTAAAATAATTTCTTTTCCAGTACTATCAATATACCCATACTTTCCATTTTTTTGGATTTTTGCTCTTCCTTCAAAAAAATCTTCCACGTTTTCATATTGTGGTTGAATAATAATTTTTGTTGCACGATTCATATATCCCCATTTTCCATTTTTTTCTATTGGATATAATGCGTTGGGATATTGTTGAAAGCCCTTTTCTCGTTCTTCTAATGTTTCTTGTTCTATAGAAGGAAATGATGAAGATTTTTTCATGGCTTTAGAACATCCAAAAAAAATAAAAAATCCAGCGATAATACAAAACAATAGCATTACAATATTCATACAATAATTTTATATATATGTTGAGAGTGTGGTGTTATATGAATTTCTACTTTTTGTTCTTTTTCACATTTATAATAAGTATCTGAATTGATGGAAAATTTTTCTTCACCGAGCCACAAATAGTAATTAGTATTGGTGCTGGATTTATTATTAGTGGTTGCTGATTTTTGAGCAGATTTATTATCAATCGTACCAACAATTACCCTTTTCATTCCTTCTTGAATATCTTTACGAATTTTTTGAGTTGTTTTCCACATGAAAAAAGAAAATAATAAAAGGATACTCCCACTCACTGTATAAAACCACAAAATGTTTTCATCAAAAATGAAATATAAAACTATTACAAAAACTATTCCTACTATTGGAACTGCTATAAGAGTATTTCTTTTGTCTTTTTGTAAAGTTTCAATTTCTTCCGGAGAAAGTGGAACGATATTTTCTGAGATTTTCATTAAAGATACTTAATAATAAATACGTGTTGACTGTAAAAAGTGATATGAATCTCTATCTTAGCACCAATTTCATATTGTTGATATGTTTTTTTATCAACAAAAATTTTTTCGTTACCGATAAAAAGGTAATACGATGGAGATTTATAAAACTCAATAAGTTTATTATCAATAGTACCTATAATTATTTTTTTTATATCTTTATATAAATCTTTATTTATTTGTTTTACTGCTATAAAACTAATCACTATCAACAAAACTGTAACACAACCTAAAAGGACAAAAAATACTATTTCATTAAGATTATTTCGAAAAAAGAAAAATAATACTCCCAAAGAAAAAATTTCTATTTTAGATAAAGCAATAATAATTTTCGTCCGTTTTTTTTGTAAAATTATTACTTCTTCTAAGGACAGTGGGATGATGTTTTCTGATATCTTCATTATTTCACTTTTACCATTTCAACAAGAGCGTTCACAGAAGTATTCATTAATTCTAACATTGGTGTTGGATAAATTCCTAAAAATATTATAATGATTGCTAGCGGAACTAACATCAATAACTCTCGTTTGGAAATATCTTGTAGTGAATTCCATTTTTCCGGAAGTGTTCCTAAATACACACGTTGAAAAGTCCACAACATATAAGCGGCGGTTAATACTATTCCAGATGTGGAAGCAATAGTTAACCATTGATGAGTTTGAAATGCACCGAGAAATGAAAAGGCCTCAGAAATAAATCCGCTTAATCCCGGCAAACCAAGTGATGCAAAAAATGCAATGACTACTAATGCAGAATATTTTGGCATTTTATTCATCAACCCGCCAAACTCACTTATCTGACGTGTGTGTGTTCTATCATACAATACGCCGACAATAACAAAGAGCATTGCGGTAATTGTTCCGTGATTGAACATTTGCAACATTGCTCCAACCATTCCTTGCGTATTTAACGCTGCAATTCCCAACACTACAATTCCCATGTGGCTGACGGATGAATAGGCAATGAGTTTTTTAAAATCTTTTTGTGCCATTGCACACAATGCACCATACACAATATTAATAAATCCCAAAAAGGCAATAGGATATACATAGTGTATTGCTGCATCCGGAAAAATTGGTAATGCAATTCTCACTAAACCATATCCACCCATTTTTAAAAGTATGCCGGCAAGAATAACGCTGATTGCTGTTGGTGCTTCCACGTGTGCATCAGGCAGCCATGTGTGAAATGGAAACAACGGTAATTTAATTGCAAATCCAATAAAGAGTGCAATAAATGCAATGTATCTCCAATAAGTGTGAAGTCCGAATAAGAGTGAATTGTTTTCAAAATTTTGTGGATTCATCATTGCGAGCATATTGAAGGTGTGCATTTTTTCTCCAGTTATTGCATCAGTAACAGTAACACTAAAGTATAATGCCAACATCACTAATAAAATCAGCACTGAACCAAATAATGTGTAGAGGAAAAATTTTACTGCTGCATATTCTCTTCGCTCTCCACCCCACACTCCAATAAGAAAATACATTGGTAACAACATTAATTCCCAAAAAATAAAGAACAAGAAAAAATCTAACGCAACAAAAACGCCAAACATTCCGGTGTTTAATAAAAGAAATAATGAAAAATATCCTTTCACGGATTTTTCTATTTTCCATGATGCAAGAACGGCAATGAAAGAAATAATTGCTGTTAATAAAATCATCGGAACACTGAGTCCATCAATTCCTAAAAAATATTGAATGGAAATTTTCCCGAACCATTCTGTACTGTTAATAGAAATCCATGGAAAAATTTCTTTGAATTGCATTCCTTCGATAGAATTTACTCCTGCTAATGTTCTATCAAATTTTATATAAATGATTGTTGCTAATAACAATTGGATTGTTGTGCAACCTAATGTTATCCATTTTGCTAGTTGTGATTTTTTTTGTGGAAGAAAAAAGATACACAGCATTCCTACCAATGGTAAGAATGTTAGCCATGTGAGTATTCCTATATTGAGAAATGTGAATTGCATAATTGTATCAAATATGTAAAAATATATTCTATAATTTTAAGCAGAAATTTTATTATACATTGGAAGTTGTTGTTTATTTTCTTCTTGAAAACGAACAATCCAAAATTCTTCCCATTTTGTTCTTGCATCTACATCTTCTACAATTGAATACTCAATTGTATCAAACTTCCATTCTCGTCTTTGAGGTTCATTTAATCTACTCTTTATATCTCCTTTACCTATATAAACTATTTCTCCACTATGACGTTTATACCGATATATTCCTTTTGCTCCACTTGGAATATTATTTGCTTCTCTAGACTCGCTAATTTCAAAAGCCGGACAAAGTTGTATTGCCCATACCAATTTCCCCATTTCTCTATCTTGTTTTGGAGAAAAACGTTTTGCTTGGGGAGATTTTAATTCTGAAATTGCCTTTATCCAAGCAAATCTATTAATTACTGCTCCAGCTGTACAATTAAGTCCTCCTGATTTACTACCACGAGATTGATAACCTAATTGGAAAGAATTTTGATTATCATCTGTAACAAATTCAAATCCAATTCTATACGTCTCTGGATGAATATGAACTACCACCCGTTGTTTGATATTCAAGCCAGCTAATCTGACAAACTGAGAATTAAACATGAATTTGCGGTCGCTGGTTATTGCTATATTTGGGCTATCCTTACTTACGTAAGAATCTTCTCTAATGAATTCCATCCATGGCATAATTTATTCCTTATTATAGTTTATAAATATAAAATTGTATTTTTTTAAAATTATATTCATTTATACACAAAAAATAAAATTAAAATTCCAACGATTACTAATGCAATGTAAGTTTGCACTTTTCCTGTTTGGATTTTTCGTAACCCTAATCCCAACATGCCGGAAAAATACGCAATAAAATTAACGATTCCATCAACAATAATGGAATCAAATTTTCCACTCACAAAAGAAATTTTTTGAAATAGTACTGCTGTTCCATTCACACATCCATCAATAACTTTTACATCAAACCAAGAAAAAATTTTAGAAAATGCAAGTGTTCCTTTCACCACAAATATATTATAGAATCTATCAAAGTACCATTGTTGAGAAAAAAATGAATATAATAAACGAGATTTTTGTGCAATCTTTTGTGGAGAAATCTTTTTCCAATAATACAAAAGAAATGCAAATAATATTCCTAATAATGTTGCCCCAAACGAAACAACCATTGCAAGAGTGTGTATTTGTTGATGTGGTGTTACTGCAAATTTTCTGTGTTCAGGAAGATAGGTTGAAATAAGTGAACGTGGTAAAGTAATAATTTTTGTAAACCAACTGTTTGATACAGAAAATGGATTGAACGAATAGAAAACAAAAAATGATAACACTGCCAATACAATCAATGGTACGAGCATCACTTTGGGAGATTCGTGAATGTGTTCTATTCTTTTTTCATCAATATGATTTCCTAAAAATGCAACAATGATAAGACGAAACATATAAAATGATGTTAACATCACCGTACTGAAAGCCAACAACGGAAGAAGAAAATTATTGGTGTGGTTTCCAAAGACAAGTGCTGATGTAAGAATTTCATCTTTACTTAAAAATCCGGAAGTCAATGGAATTCCCGTGAGTGCAAAAGTGCACATAAGAAAAGTCCAAAATGTAATTGGCATTTTCTTTTTCAATCCACCCATAAAAAAAATATTTTGTGCATCAACATCATGATTTTTTGTGTGATGTAATGCCTGTATTGAATTGTGCATTGCATAAATTACCGAACCGGCTCCGAGAAAAAGTCCCGCCTTAAAAATTGCATGTGTAACTAAATGAAAAAATCCCGCTGTATATCCAAGTGAACCCAAACCAAGCATCATATATCCCAACTGACTTATTGTAGAGTACGCCAATATTTTTTTGATGTCTGTTTGAACAACTGCAATTGTTGCTGCAATAAATGCTGTAACTGCTCCGATGTACGCAATCACGGTTAACGCTTCGATGGTAAGTAACGGAAAAATGCGAAGCACCAGATACACACCTGCAGCCACCATTGTTGCTGCATGAATTAATGCACTCACGGGAGTTGGTCCTTCCATAGCATCCGGCAACCACACTTGTAATGGAAATTGTGCAGATTTTCCAATTGCTCCGCAAAAAAGTAAAAGTCCAGCAACAGTTAGTAGTGATGTGTTTTCTATAGTATTGAGTGAAGAAAAAATTCCTTCAAATGTGAGTGTGTGAAAATTATTCCACAACAACATAATTCCAATGAACATTCCTACATCACCAATGCGATTGACGATAAATGCTTTTTTTGATGCGTTGGCAGCAGAAGTTTTTTCGTACCAATGTCCGATGAGAAGATAGGAACTAATACCAACCAATTCCCAAAACATGTACATCGTAAAAAGATTATCGGTGAGAATTATTCCGAGCATTGATGTGGTAAAAAATCCAAGATAAGAAAAATATCGTGAGTAACGTACATCTCCTTTCATATATTCTATAGAAAAAAGATGTACAAGAAAACTGATGAATGTTACGATAACAAGCATTATTGCTGCGGGATTATCGAGTAAAATTCCGGTTTCTATCTTGATGGGAAAATTTATCCAAGAAAAAGAATAATGAAATGTTTCTTGAGGAAAAGATAAAAATTTTATAGTTGCAATAAATATGCTTAAAAGAAATGTTACTGCAATAACAGAAGTTGCGAATATTTCCGCTCGCAGTTTTTTTCCGAAAAAAATAAGAAAAAGAAAACTGCACAGAGGAAGAATAAAAACAATAAAAGATAATTGTAAAAGTGTTTTTTGCATTAAATTATATTATTTGATAAAGCACTGATTGTTAAGATTTTTATGATTTTCGCGGATTTGTTTTGTCTCGCAAAGTCGCTAAGATGCAAAGTAAAAATTTTGTTAATTACATCATCGTAATCTTGTAATCTTGAAAATCAGGGTCACTCTTTCAACGTATCAACATCATCCACATTAATAGTATTGAAGCGTTGATAAATATTGAGAATGATAGCTAATGCAACAGCGGCTTCTGCTGCTGCAAGAATAATCACAAACAACGCAAACATTTGTCCATCTAATTTCAATCCACCATAACGAGAAAAAGCAACAAAATTGAGATTGGCTGCATTGAGAATAAGTTCTATTCCCATCAATACCATCACTGCATTGCGACGTGTTAAAACTGCATACACACCTAATCCAAAAAGAATAATACTAACAAATAAAAAATGATGAAGTGTTATCATGATTTTTTTTCGCTCTTTCTTGCGAGCATTGCTGCTCCGATAATTGCAACGAGTAAAATAACGGAAATAATTTCAAATGGAAGAATATGTGTTGTTATCAATGCCTTTCCAATTGATTGTGCTGTGGATTGTGGTATTTCAGAAATTGTAATAATTCGCCAGTCATTCATCCGCACAATTCCGCACAATACACCAATAAGTGATGCAACAAGAATTATTGCAATTATTGGATGAAGTGTTGTTATTTTCATTTGTAGATTAGAAATTTTTTGTGTTAACATAACTGCAAATAATAGTAATACTAAAATTCCGCCAACGTACACAAAGAGTTGTGCTACAGCAACAAAATCTGCATTCAATAATACATACAATCCGGCAATTCCAAAAAATGTAAAGACTAATGAGAATGCTGAGCGTACTATATTTTTTGAGAATACAACAATCCCTGCAGAAATGAGTGTTACTGTTGCAAAAAAATAAAAGATGATGTCGAAAAGTTGGAGGAACATTGTAATAGTATCTTTCTTAATTCTTAATTTTTTCTTCTTATTTTTTGGACACACCCCTCTCTCCATTGCTCTTGCCAATACACAGAGGGGAGTTTATACAGAACCAGTTGTAGAATTTTGTGCTGATTTTTTCGCAGCAATTTCTTCTTCCATTTTCTTTGCTTTGAGTTTTGCTGTTTCAATTTCAGAAGGGGTCATCGTGCTGAAATTATAAATTAAATTTTGTCTATCAAATTCAGAAAATTCGTACACCGGTGTCATCACAATACAATCTGTGGGACATGGTGGAACGCACAATCCACAATAACAACATTTCGCAATATCAATATCAAACACGGGAACATGAAGTTTCTTTTTGTGTCCTGTTGATGTTACACCAAGATTATCTTCGGGTGTTGATTTGATTGTTTCTATGGTAATGCAGTTTACCGGACATGCAATTGCACATTGGTCGCAGCCAATACAATCATCCATATTGACATACAAACGATTTCTTGTCCGCTCCGGCATTGCTTTTTTCACATCCGGATATTGAATCGTTACTGTTGGCTTAAAAAGATTTTTCGCAGTAATTTTCAACCCAACAATAACTGAACGGAGTGATTTATATATGTTGATAAAGTATTGCATACTTATAAAGTTATATCATACAGATTTGTCAAGTTTTAAAAACTTGACAAATATAAAACTTACACAACCAAAATAAATCCGATAACAATAATTCCAACCAAAGCAAATGGTGTAAGGACTTTCCATGAAACGTACATGAGTTGGTCAACTCGCAAACGAGGAAGAGTCCAACGAATCCAAATATTAATAAGTACTAACAACATTCCTTTGGTGATAAACCAAAAAACATCCCACACACCTCCGGAAAGAAATTTTCCAAACGGACTTGTATATCCGCCAAAAAATACAATTACTGCAATAGCAGAAATTAAAAATAAATTTCCATATTCTGCTAAATAAAAAATAGCAAATTTCATTCCGCTGTATTCTGTATTGTAACCCTGCACTAATTCAGATTCTGCTTCGGGCAAATCAAATGGTGTCCGATTTACCTCTGCCATTGATGAAACGAGATACACCAAAAAAATTATAAACATAAAGGGAATGATTGTAAATTTTTTCCACAATGGTAATGTTCCGCCAAAAATAAACCATTCGTGCATTCCACCGGATTGCATTGCACTTAACATTTCGGTATTCATTGTTCCGGCAAGCATCACCACTCCAAGCAATGCTAATGCTGCCGGAATTTCGTAACTTACAATTTGTGCAACAGAACGCATTGCTCCTAATAATGACCATTTATTATTGGATGACCAGCCAGCCATCAAAATTCCTACAACCACTAATGAAGAAACTGCGAGTAGATAAAAAATTCCGATTTCCATTTCGCTGCCAACATATCCGCTTCCAAAAGGCAGCACTGCGTACGCAGCATACATTCCGATAAAAACTATAAATGGTGCTAATGAAAATAAAATTTTATCTGCTTCTGCTGGAACAATATTTTCTTTTTGTAAGAGTTTGAAAATATCTGCAAAAGGTTGCAGTGTTCCATGCCAACCGGTTCTCATATATCCCACACGGTTTTGCATGTGGGAAGAAAGTTTCATTTCCACATAAATAACTACAAGAGCGTACGGAAGTATAAATAATAACGGTACTGCTCCCATGATAATGTGAACAATTATTGTTTTTCCAAAAATATTGGTAAGAAACTCGGGCATGGCTTAAACTATGATTTATAGGATTGTAATGATATGACTATGATTTTCTATTTTTCCATTCTTTTGGATTGCGTCGTAAATGAAAAATAGCCAAAATATAAATACTGGATTTATTTGTTTCGTAAAAAATAGCAAAGGGAAATCTTTTAACAACTATACGACGAGTTTTTTCTGTAACGAGTGGATACATTTGAGGACGATTTTTTATTTGTTCTATGGCTTCATCAACACAAAAAAGAAATTCAAATCCAAGACCTTTACGTTGATATTCATACCAATAAACGGACTCTTTTAATTCTTTTTCAGATTCAGGATGAAAACGAATAGACATTATAATTTTTTGCCTTTAAGAAATTCGTCTTTTATTTCTTCCCACAATTTTCCACCTTCTGGATTTTTTTCAAAATAGAGTGAGCGTTTCTCTAATTCACTTTTTTGACTTTGTGATAATTCAAAAGTTTCATTCTTACGAGCAATATCATCCCAAAGTTCTTCAACGAGTAAAATTTTTTCAGAAACGCTCAATTTATTTATTTTATTACGAAGATGTGTTTGCATACATTTGCCTCTTGATTTGACCTTAATTTATAGGATTACTATGATTAGATTTGTCAAGTTTTTGAAACTAGACAAATCTTATTTCAGTTTCTATTTTTCTATTCTCTTATAGTTTTTTGCTTTAAGAAATTCGTCTTTTATTTTCTTCCACAATTTTCCATCTTTTGGATTTTTTTCAAAATAGAGGGAACGTTTCTCTAAAAATTTCCAAGGACGGTTTTGCAACCGTCCCTACAAATCTTATTTCGCTGTTTTCTTTTTCGGTGAAATAAATTTTATTCCCACAAAAATTCCAATACCAATAACTAATAAAATAATTCCCAACACAGGACGGTAAAATAACCACGCAAGGGCAATGGTAATAAAACTTAATGAAAATGAAATTACAGCAGAAAAAATTCCGAGTCCCATATTTAATATACTTCCGAGAAATGGTAACACATCAGCAACGGTAACGAGTGGTTTAAAAATTGTCATAATTCCAAAAAACATCATTGCAATTCCAGCAATGCGGAAAATCCATGTCATTGTTGTATTGGTGGATTGTGCTTCAGAAAACATTTTTGCGGCAGGAACATTTCCATACTCCAGTAATTCTACTTCACCGCCGGCTTCTGCTTTATATGGTTCAAAAGAATTTCCTACTTGTTTTGCAACAATGCTTACTTCGATTGGCTTTACTGCTTCAAAAGAGATTTTTACATCTCCAATTTCCGGTGAATTAATATTTCCTCTTCCAATATAAATTTCTTGCGAAGATTTTTGTGTAGAATCAAATGTTTGCGGATTGAGTTTTTCGTATTTATTTATTTTTTGAATGAGTGATGGTGAAAGTGTAAAGCCACCAACTTGAACATTTTGTGCAATTTTTTCAGATGAAGAATATTGAAATGTTGTTGGATTAGTATGTCCTTCTTTTTGTTTAAAATTTTCAGAAGAAATAATATTATCATCCCACACTTTTTTATAAGAATACGTTGTTACCGTTTCTTCCGAGCCGCCCATTTTCTTTTCTTTCTTTTCAGATTTTTCTTCTTTCCATTGATACATTTCCACAATTCTTCTAAGTTTAATTGCAGGAAGAGAAATTTTAAAATCTGCATCAATTAATATTTCATTTGTTGTTGCCATTCCGGTAAGATGAACAAGTTTTTGCTCGTTTTCTTTTGCAACAGCAGATGAAGAAATTGTTACAACGCTGGATGCACCTTCTTCTAAACTTTTTGCAGTTTTTACGGCACGTCCTTCGTTCCACCATAAAACGATAAATGCAAGTGCAACAAGAAGAAGTCCGAAAAGAATCCCTTTGAGAGATTCCATTATTCTATTTCCCCAAGATTTTGATGTTGTTTCTGTGTATGAGTTTTCCATAATAGATAAATTTAAGTGAGTGAAATGGGTTTATATTATGTTGAATACCAATTTATTGTTTGCAAATGATGAAAATTCATGACATCTATTTTTTGGTATTGGAGATAATTGGTTAATTTTAAATCTTCCGTAAGAACTAAATACTTATTTTTTGCTTCTTCAATAATGCTGGAATCCGTAAGTCCAAATTTATGAAAAAAATCTTTTGAAGAAAGAAAATTGCTTTTATGATAACTTTCCGCAAAATAAGAATTAATATTATTAGAAATAAGTTTTCAAAACTTTCTGTTTCAAAGACTCCTCTAAAAATCCGAGATGATTACTAACTTCTGTAAGAATATTTGGTGTTGTTATGATTTTACAAAATGGTTGAAGTATATGAAAAAGAATATCATAATCTTCAGACGAAAATGTCTTTGTTCGCTTAAATGTTGCGATATAATTTTTATCACACATTCCAATAATAAATATCAAAAGTAAATTTGTATCTATAAGTATACCTTTAGAATAATATTTTTTTAACAATTCAATATAATAATCCGCCATATATATTAAACATTATGGATTTTCATCGCAGTAACTTTACCACTTTCAGCAGAAACTTTAAATTCTTTATATGTTCGTTGCGATGTAGGTACAAGCATTGTCATTGTTGACATCATATTATAACCAAGTGTAATAGACCAAAATTTTTCATCAGAAGATAATTCGATTTCTTCTACTGCTAAATTATCATAACGGCCATTAAAAACTTCTTGGAAATATTTTATTGCTGCTTGTGTGGCTTCTTTTGCTGTTATCATAAATACCTCACTTATTTAAAAGTATATTATTTTTTATATTATCAATTCCTCATTTGCAACTTTCCATTAAACATCATCTATCCACTTCACCCAACACAATATCAATACTTCCGATAATGGCAACCATATCGGCAAGCATTGCACCACGAGCAATTTCTGCAATCACACTCAAGTTCACAAATGCAGATGAACGTGCTTTCACACGGTACGGTGATGTAGAATTATCACTCACAATATAAAATCCCAATTCTCCACGTGGTGCTTCTGTGCGTACGTAAATTTCTGCAGGCAACGGTCGTATTCTTTTAGGAATTGCGGATTTCACATCTCCTTCCGGAAGTTGTGCCAACGCTTGCTCTATTATAAGAATGCTTTGCTCCATTTCTCGCACACGCACAAAATGTCTATTCCAACAATCACCAATCTTTCCCACTTCCCCTTTTGCAACACAAACTTCCCATTCCAATTTATGATAAATTGAATATGGGTCATCACGGCGCAAATCCCAATCTACACCGGAACCCCGCAACATTGGACCACTGCATGCATAATTAATACCAACATCTACAGGAAGGATTCCCACATTTGCTGTTCGGTTTATAAAAATTTCATTGTATGTCAATAAATCATTAAAATCTTTTAATTGTTTTCTAAAGTATTGACAAAATTCTTTTGCTTTTTCAATAAATCCATTTGGCAAATCATGATACAATCCGCCAATGCACATATAATTGTAAAGAAGCCGTGCACCGGAGGTCATCTCAAATAAATCTAAAATTTTTTCGCGGTCACGGAAACAATATAAAAATGGTGTGAACGCTCCAATATCAATTCCGTAGGTTCCAACAGCAATAAGATGACTGGCGATGCGTTGCAACTCCGCCATAATTACGCGAATGTATTCTACTCGTTCGGGAACTTGAATATTGAAAAGTTTTTCTGCGGCGGTAACAAATGCAAACTCATTCGTCATGGAAGCAACATAATCCATCCTATCAACATACGGAATGATTTGTTGATAGTTGAGCATTTGTTCGGCGTGTTTTTCAAAACAGCGATGAAGGTAACCTATGTGGGGAATGACATCAACAACAATTTCTCCATCAACAAGAAGTTCAAGCCGCAGCACCCCATGCGTTGATGGATGTTGCGGTCCCATATTGAGAACCATTTCCTCGGTACGAAGATTTTTTGTTGCAATGTTATGTAGATGCGCTCCTTTAGACATGCAGATATGTAAAATTTATTCTTCTTTTGCTACATCTTTAGAACTTTTACACAAATTTTTTAATGCTTGATATGCTTTGATTTCTCCTAATTCTCCGGCTTTGCTTAAATCTGCACAACCGCCTTCTTTATCATCTTCTTGTTTGGCAATTTTTGCTAAACCTCTACCATAATACGCAAGAGCATATTTTTCATTTAACTCAATGGATTTTTCAAAATCTGCAAGCGATTCTTCAAATTGATTGAGAAATTGCAACTTCACCATTCCAAGCCGGCAATATGCTTCTGCAGAACTTTCATTATTTTCTAATGCTTGTTTGTAGTCAGACATTGCTCCACGAAAATCATCTAAATAATATTTCGCATTGCCACGTGTGATATACAACTCTGCGTTCGTTGGTGCTTCTGCTATTTCTTTGTTCATATCTTGAATAATTTCTTGATAGCATTCATCTTCCTGACCTTCCTCTACTTGTACTTGTGCATAGATTGGAAGTGTGAAAAAAATAATTGCGATGACGAAGAACATGCTTTTCATATTATAACTCCCTGTATAATTAGTTGATAAAAATATAGTTTATAAGTTAATATTTACCTGTTACCATTGAAAAAAATACTACTATACACAAAAGCATAAGTGGTGAACAAACAATAAGAAATGATAACCACATGATTTCTTTATAATGATAAATATATAATGCCACCGCAGCCGTACCAAGCAGTACAACAGCAAAAATAAATTCTGTAATAAATGGATAATATCGCATTTTGAATACACCAAAAGAACTCAAAAGGTATTTAATTCCGATTGCTGCATTAATAGCGACAAAAAACCATAGGAGATATTTCATAAAATATTTTTAATACGGAACTTTCATTCCATTATAATATTCCGGAACTTGATAATCTTTTCGTAGTGGATGTCCTTCCCAATCATACGGTAAAAGAATCCGTCGTAAATCCGGATGTTCAGAAAAAATAATTCCAAATAAATCGTATGCTTCGCGTTCGTGCCAGTTTGCGGTTTTCCAAATTTTTTCTACGGATGGAATTATCGGATTTTCTTTTGACACTTCAACCTTGATAACAATCTTATGTTTTTTTTTCATAGAAAAAAGATGATACACAACTCCAAGCGTTTTTTCATAATCCATCCCTGAAAGGCAAGAAAGATAATCAAATTGAAATCGTTCATCATCTCGAAGAAATTGTGCAATTTCTAATAATCCATCTGATGAAATTTTTATAAATGGATTATGTGTTTGAAGTTGTAACTCCAAAATTTTCTCACCAAACTTGGATTGTAGTATATCAAATACTTCTTGTGGAGTAATCATAACGTTTGTAAAACTTCGATAAAGTGTTCTATTGTTATTCCTGCTTTTTGAATAAGACCTCTTAATGTACCACGAGCAACTTCAGAATGATTAGGAACTGACAATGTTGAAATACTCCCTTCTTTGGTAAGAATGATATGACTTCCTCGTTGACGTACAACTTCCCAGCCAAGTTTTTCAAAAACTTTAATAATATCTTTTGGACGAAGAAGTGGCACTTGGGGCATTAAATAGCAACCTCAACTTGGCGAGTGGAAATAGTTAAGGGCATTCCTTTTTCTGCTCGCACATCTAAACATTCTTTGATTGCCTCTTGAATATTTTTTTGTGCTTCTTCTTCGGTTTTTCCTTGACTAAAGCAACCTGGAATAGATGGACATTCTGCAATATACATCCCATCTTCATCACGATTGATTGTGATAGTAAATTTCATAATAATACCTTTTTATTATCAATAAAAAAAATTACGCTACTTTCTTCTTTCCAACACCTTCACTGCGAATTTTTTCTTGTAATTTAATGACACCTTCCAACAATGCTTCTGGTCTTGGCGGACATCCGGGAACGTACACATCTACAGGAATTACTCTATCCACTCCTTTCAACACATGATAACCGTGTTCCCAATATGGACCTCCGCAATTAGAACAACTTCCCATAGAAATAACATAACGTGGTTCAGACATTTGGTCATACAAACGTTTCACACGTGATGCCATTTTTAAGGTTACCGTTCCGGAAACAATCATCACATCACATTGACGTGGGGTTGCTCGCGGAATAACTCCGAAACGCATAATATCATAATTTGATGCTGCTGCTCCCATCATTTCTATTGCACAACATGCTAATCCAAATTGCATTTGCCAAAGAGAAGAAAGTCTTGCCCAATTCATCAAATTATCTAACGATGTGATGACGATATTGCTGCTGTTAATTTGTTTATCAAGAAGTCCCATGATTTTTTATTAGACTTGTCAAGTTTTTAAACTTGACAGGTCTCTAACTATGGCAGGGTTTATGAATTTATTTCACCAATACCATTGATTTTACTAATATATAATTATTCGATGTGAGTTTATAAAAATATATTCCAGAAGAATATTTCGATGCGTCAAATTGTGTAGAATATCTTCCCGCTTCCTGCATTCCATTCACCAGTGTTGCGACTTCTTCTCCTAACACATTGTACACTTTTAAATACACTTTTCCGGTTTGTGGGATTTCATAATTAATTGTTGTTACAGGATTAAAGGGGTTTGGATAATTTTGGGATAATGTTATCTCTTTTGGAATTTCTGCATTTCCTTCTATTTCTTCGCTGTACGTAAACTTTCCATCCATATCAATTTGTTTTAATCGATATATAAATTTTCCTGTAGTAACATTTTTATCAATAAATGTGTAATGGTGTTGGATATTGCTTGTTCCGTTTCCCTGTACAAAACTAATTTTTTTCCACTGTTTTTCTGATGATTGATTATGGATTTCTGCTTTCTCAATTTCAAATCCAAAATTATTTATTTCACTCACTGTACTCCATGATAACTCTACAGCACTATTTTTTGATGTTGCTGTAAATGAGGTAAGTTCTACGGGAAGAAGACCATCAATAGTTCTATATTTTGCAAAAAAGATATCATCATCACTGCTGGTTAATTTTAATGTATCGGCTGCATTGGTTGATGGGTCAAAATCGGCTGTTCCATTAAAATATCCTGTTGTATAGGCATTTCCACTGCCATCTAAGGCAAGACTAGTACCAAAATCGTCACCGCCACTTCCAATTTTTTTTTCCCACACAAATGAACCAGTAGAATTATATTTCGCAAAAAAGATATCGGAACCACCAACACTAGTTAAACTTGTCGTTCCTACTCCAGGGTCAAAATCTACCGCTCCTTGAAAAGAACCTGTTACATACACATTTCCACTTCCATCTATATCTATACTAGCGCTACCATCAGTACCACCACCCCCTATACCTTTTACCCATAAAAGCGAACCCGTAGAGTTATATTTGGCAAAAAAAATGTCATAACCAACACTTGTCAAATTTGCGACTCCAGCACTGGGGTCAAAATCTGCTGTATAATCAAAATATCCAGTTAAATATACATTTGCACTACCATCTACAACAATATCGCTACAATAATCAATACTAGCACCACCAATACTTTTTGCCCATATAAGCGAACCGTCATTACCACTATATTTCGCGAAAAAGATATCATAATTACCAACACTCGTTAAATTTGCAGTTCCTGAACCTGGGTCAAAATCTACTGTGCCAAAAAAATGTCCTGTTATATAGACATTTCCACTACCATCTATAGCAACACTATTACCTTTATCATTATCAGTAGTACCACCAACACTTTTTGCCCATATAAGTGAACCATCATTCCCACTATATTTCGCAAAAAATATATCATATCCAGCACTTGTTAAATTTGTTGTTCCTGGCCCTGGGTCAAAATCTACTGTTCCATAAAATATACCTGTTATGTAGACATTTCCACTTCCATCTATGGCAATACTATTACCACCCTCGGAAGCACCATTAGCAGCACCAATACTTTTTGCCCAAATAAGCGAACCGTCACTAGATTTGTATTTTGCAAAAAAGATATCGTCACCACCAACCCAAGGCAAATTTGTTGTTCCTACTCCAGGGTCAAAATCTGCCATTCCTTCAAAGGAACCTGTTACATACACATCTCCACTACCATCGACAGCAATACTATTACCTCCATCAGAATTAGTACTCCCAACACTTTTTGCCCACAATAATAAACCGGAAACATCGTATTTTGCAAAATATATGTCAGTCCAACCTTTCCCAATCAAGTTTGTCGTTCCTGGACCTGTATCAAAATCTGCTGTCCCACGAAAAGACCCTGTTATATACACATTTCCATTACCATCATTAGCAATACTACTACCTCTATCACTAGCATTACCACCTATATTTTTTGCCCATTGAGCGGGACTGGTTATTGGCATTATTAATAATGCAATTATATAATATATGAAAAATTTGTTTTTCATTTGTGTCTCTTTAATTGTTTATTAAGATAAATGAATTAATTTGTTACCAATTTTTGGGTTGCGGTACATCCCATTCCAAATCTTTTTTCTTCCACACGTACATATAACCAACTATGAGAATGAAAAGAAAAATAAGCATTTCAATAAAAGCAAACATTCCAAACTCTTTAAACACTAATGCCCACGGAAATAACAGTACCACTTCTACTTCAAACACTACAAAAATTAATGCAATAATATAAAAACGAATATTGAATTGAATTCGAGAATCTCCGGTTGCTTCTTCACCGCATTCGTACGAAGAAAGTTTTGCCGGATATGGACGTTTAGGTCGTAACAACCACGAAGTAATAAGTCCACCAGCCGTGAAAATTATTCCTACAATAAAAAAAATAAGTATTCTACCAAAATCGGTAAGCATGGTTTTTTATAAAATTTGGAAATATGTTTTCCCCTCCTATTTAGGAGGGGTTAGGGGAGGTCAAAAAATTTAAAAACGACCACCCTTGCATTCCCTCCTAGTAGGAGGGAAAGTTCACAACGATATTTACAACATAACTCCCAATGCAGCAAGTTCTTTATCAACAGAAAACGCTATTGGAGATTTGGGATATTCTTTTTTTATCATTTTATAAATTTCAATCGCTTTTTCTTTTTCACCAACTTTTGTATAATTACGTCCTGCATTGGCAAGATATTCCGGTGAGTGTACGTCATCATTGCCTTTCATTCCTGCTTTTTCAAATTTGCTTGCTGCAGTTTTGAAATCTCCTTTTGCTTCATAACATGCTGCTTCACCAGCAACTGCAGAATTTTCTACCATTGGATTACCTACACTGACACCGCTAAAATATTCTAATGCTTTATCATAATTTTGTGTGTTGTAGTACGCATTGGCAAGATAAAATTTTGCAATATTTCCAGCATTGGTGCTTCCATAATTATCTACAATGGATTGCAAGCCGGTAACGTTTTTTTCCGGAATTCCATTAATGGCAAGTTGATACTGTCCGTTATCGTAATACGAAAACACTTTGGAAAACTCTGTCATGGCTTTTTCATCATTGGCTTTGGTATTGTTATAATAGAACCAAATACCAAGTCCAAGAACAACAATAATTCCCAAAATGGTATTGACACGTTTTTTGTTTTCTTGAATCCAACTTTGTGTTTCATAGTATCGTTCCATTAACGGACTTTCTTGAACGATGGGTCGTTGTGAAATTTTCTTTTTTGCTGTAAGCATAAGTATAATTATTAAATAATGAATGAATAATAATGATGTTCAATATATCAATTTTCTTTTTCTTTCAAAAGATACCTTTTATGAACTACGTTTCTTTTTGTGATGCAGAGCAACTTTTTCTACAATAATACGAATACCATCCAACACTAAATTTGGTTCGTGATGATGAATGAGTTTTGAATGACGACATAACATTTCCGAAAATCCACCCGTAGCAATAACTATTGGTTGTTCTCCCAATTCTTTAGTAATGCGGCGAATCATAGATTCCATTGCATCTAATGCTCCATACAAAATTCCGGATTGCATACTGTGAACAGTATTTTTGCCGATAACATTTTCAGGAAATCGCAATTCTATTTTGGGAAGTTTTGCTGCTCTTCGATGGAGTTCTGCAGCAGATGTTTCCACTCCGGCAGTAATCACTCCACCAAGATAATCTCCTGCTTTGGAAACAACATCGTACGTTGTTGCCGTACCAAAATCTACAATAATAAGTGGAGATTGATATTTGGTGAAGGCAGCCACAGCGTTGCATAAACGGTCTGCACCAACAGCAAAAGGGTCATCATACAGAACATTTATTCCCAACGATAAATCTGCAGAAATAATTATTGGCTCCAATGCAAAATATTTTTTGGACATTCTGCTTACTGTTTCGGTAAGATTGGGAACTACTGAAGAAATTCCTACAACAGAAATTTTTTTGAGTGGGATTTTTGCATTTTCGCAAAATGTTTTTACTAAAGCACCAAATTCATCTTCGGTACGAGTAGTAAAACTTGTTACTCGCCAACTTCCGAGAAGTGTAGAGTTTTTGTAGATGCCAAACACTGTATGGGTGTTACCGATATCTATAGCAAGAAGCATAATCAATTATCAATTAACAATTATTAATGAGCAATGAACAATTATTTTTAATCCTAATTTTTTTACAATATCTTCATTTTTTTATCTTAAATTCTTCTCTTACTTTTTCTGTCAATAAGATTTTTAACATAGATTGATAAGGAATATCTTTTTCGTTTGCCAACACTTTAATTTCTTCTAACAATAATTCCGGAAGACGAATAGAAATTGTTCTACTTGTGGGTTTAAGATTAGGAAATGTTGTTATCACCATATTTTTCTTATCAAAATACTCTAATGGACTGTGTGTTGCCCAAAATTTTCTTTCTTCATTTTCATTTTTGAAGCGAGATAATTTTTTCATCGTTCCTTATAAATATCCCTTCTATGCCCAATACTATGAATGATAATTATTTTTTCTTTATGTAGTGTCTGAAAAATAATACGATATGAACCTTCTCGTATTTTATACAAACCGGAAAGTTCACCTTTGAGAGGATATAATTTTGTGGATTGAATGTTTTCTGCCAACCAACGAATACGGTCAATAATTTGTTGGGAAACTTTTTTATCTAATTTTTTAAGACTTTTAGTTGCGGATTGCAAAAATTGAATCGAATACATTTATTGTAATCCCAATTCTTTTACAACATCGTCAATATTTTTTCCTCTTTTTCCTGCATTTACTTCTTTTAATTGTTGAAGTAATTGTTTACGAACGATTTCTCGTAAAATTAATCCGTTATCAGGGTCTGCAAAAATTTCAAGAAGTTTTTTTTCAACAACATCAGAAATAATTTGCGTAAATTCTCGTTTTGTCATATTTGCTATGGTTGTAGACATTATGATATTCCTTATAATTGTAAAATGTATTTCTACTAAAATATAAAAAATTTACATCCAATAATAAAACTTAGAGTTTCACACTCACATCACCAGAATACACAACTCTTTCTTCACCAGAAAAAGTTTTGATACACAATCCACCATCGTTTTGTATATCTACAGCAATTGCTTCAAAAGAAGAATGGTGTTCGTTAATGATAATCTTTTTTCCAAGCATTGTAGAATATTTTTTCCATTCATCTATTATAATAGAAGATTCTTTTTGAAGTTGTTCGTACCAAAACTCAAAATTTTCTAAAATCTTTATCAACAACATACCTCTGTCAATTTCGCTTTTCACTTCATTGTATAATGATGTTGCCTTCTGTTGAAGTTCTTGAGAAAAATTTTTCTGATTAACATTAACGCCAATTCCCACAATAATTTTTTTTGAGGAAGAAACTGTTTCCAATAAAATCCCACAGACTTTTTTTTCATTCACCAAAACATCATTAGGCCATTTACATTCTGTAGAAAGTTTTGTTGTTTCGCGAATTGCCTTTGCAACCGCAAGCGAAGCAACAAAAGAAATTAACGGAATTTTTGTTTGCTCTATTTCCGGATACAGAATAATTGAAAAGAGAAGATTTTTTTCTTTTTCTGCAACCCAACTTCTTTGCATCCTTCCTCTTCCCAATGTTTGTTCTTCAGCAAAAATTACTGTTCCGTTTGGTGCATCCAAAGATTTTGCAAATGTATTAGTGGAATCTATTGTTGCAAAAACAGAAAAGTTTTTTCCAATATATTTGGTGGATAGTTTTTCGATTATTGTATTTTTATCTAACATATTTTTTTTTATAGACTCCCGCTAAAAACATGCGGGAATGACGCTGTAAAATATTCATCTAAAATAATCTATAATATTTCCATAATCCATAGTCAACACTTGTCAAATTGGCGAAATCTTTATTGAATGACATTTTGTCATCAAATTAAATTTAAAAAACATCATTTTTAATTCAATTTCGCATATTTTTATTGGTACGGTATTTGATGAAGTTATAAGAAAAGTTTATCTATTATAATAACAATTTATCTCACAGGAGAAAACAATGGCTGGAAAAATTATCGGAATAGATTTGGGAACAACAAACTCAGTAGTTGCCGTTATGGAAGGAAATGACCCCGTTGTCATTGCAAACGCAGAAGGATTTCGCACAACACCATCAATGGTTGGATTTGCAAAAAACGGAGAACGTTTAGTTGGTCATGCAGCAAAACGACAAGCCGTAACTAATCCACACAACACCATCTATTCCATCAAAAGATTTATGGGACGTTTCATGAACGAGGTGAATGACGAAATGAAACTCGTTCCCTACAATGTTATTGCAGGAGATAACAATACTGCCCGTGTAAAAATTGATGACCGTATGTATTCTCCGCCGGAAATTTCTGCGATGATTTTACAAAAAATGAAACAAACTGCAGAAGATTATCTCGGACAAAAAATAACAGAAGCCGTTATCACTGTTCCCGCATATTTTAATGATGCACAACGTCAAGCAACAAAAGAAGCCGGAGAAATTGCCGGACTCAACGTTCGCCGTATTGTGAACGAACCAACCGCTGCTGCACTTGCTTACGGTTTAGATAAAAAAGGAAAAGATGCAAAAGTTGCGGTGTTCGATTTGGGTGGTGGAACATTTGATATTTCCGTTCTTGAATTATACGAAGTTGAAGGAACAGGAAATTTCAAAGTAAAATCTACCAACGGAGATACACATCTTGGTGGAGATAATTTTGACCAACGTCTTGTAGAATACATTGCCGGAGAATTTAAAAAACAAGAAGGCATTGATTTGTTAAAAGACCCAATGGCGTTACAACGTCTTCGTGAAGCAGCAGAAAAAGCAAAGATTGAACTTTCACAACTCAACCAAACAGAAATCAATCTTCCCTTCGTAACCGCAACATCCGAAGGTCCAAAACATTTAAACATGAATTTAACGCGTGCAAAATTTGAACAACTTGTTGATGATTTAGTAAAACGATGTATTCCACCAGTAGAAAAAGCATTAAAAGATGCCGGTGTTTCTCCAAGTCAAATTGATGAAGTAATTTTGGTTGGTGGTATGACACGTATGCCGCGCATTCAACAACTTGTAAAAGACATTTTTGGAAAAGAAGGACACAAAGGAGTAAATCCTGATGAAGTAGTTGCAATCGGAGCAGCAATTCAAGGTGGTGTTCTTGCCGGAGATGTTACTGATGTTCTCTTATTAGATGTTACACCGCTTTCTTTGGGAATTGAAACTCTTGGTGGTGTGATGACAAAATTAATTGATGCAAACACAACCATCCCAACGCGAAAAAGTGAAGTGTTTAGTACAGCAGCAGATAGTCAAACATCAGTAGAAGTTCACATTCTTCAAGGTGAACGTCCAATGGCAGTAGATAATCGTACGCTCGGACGTTTTCATTTGGATGGAATTCCACCAGCACCACGTGGGGTACCAAAAATAGAAGTTATACTTGATATTGATGCTAACGGAATGCTGCATGTAACAGCAAAAGACCAAGCAACCAATAAAGAACAAAGTATCCGCATTACCTCTTCTTCCGGATTGAGTAAAGAAGAAGTTGAACGAATGAAAAAAGATGCACAAGCGCATGCAGCAGATGATGCAAAACGCAAAGAAGAAATAGAAACAAAAAATCAAGCAGATAATCTTGTCTTCTCTACTCGAAAACAAATGAAAGAAATGGAAGATAAGATTGATGCAGACACAAAATCCAAATTAGAAACAGCAGCAACAGCATTAGAAGAAGCAATTAAAACAAACAACACAACAGAAATAAAATCTAAAATGGATGCGTTGAATGCAATTTGGAATGAAGCATCAACAAAAATGTACGAAGCCGCAAAACAACAAGGAGCAACCGCAGGAGCACAACCTGAAGGCGGACAGCAATCTACAACTCAGCAAAAAGATGAGAAAAAAGTAGAAAATGCCGAGTACGAAGTAATTGATGATGACAAAAAAGAAAAGAAAAAATAAAAACAATAACAAAAGGCGAGGTCATCCTCGCCTTTGTTGTAACACTCAATAGGACACATCCCTAACCCCTCTCTCCTTCGCTTAAACCATCGCTACAGAGGGGAATGAAAAACGCCCAGAAGTACATAAAGTCCCTCTGCACGCTTTTTGTGTCCCGTGCTTTTTACGGGATGTGTTGGTTATTTTTGTGTGTTGGGAGGGTCGGGGGTGTGTCAAAAACAGTGAAGAGAAAAACGATAATTAAATTATAACAAAAATATTTATTGAAAGAATAAGGTATGATAGAAGAAAATTGGGATGAGTTATTTAGCCGCATTACAACAGAAGATTGGAACGATATAAAGAAACATCAAAATAAATGGTCTAGAGAAACTCTTTCTGAAAAACTATGGTATCATTCAAGATACTACGAAGTTAATCCCAAAGAGCCTTTTGATTATGACAAACCACAAAAAATTTATGGAAGAGAAGAAACAGATATTCCTAATAATCCAAAGTTATTTTTTCCCTCATTAAATGGACGCTTTGCTCTTGAGAACAAACCTGTTTCATATTGGGCTTTTGACTTTTATATATCTAAAACTGAAATAACAAAAGAACTTCATAAAGAAGAAGGATGTTCATTAGAAGAAATGATGAAGTATGTTAAAAAAGATGCTATGTGGGCATTAACAGAGAAGTATCTTAAATTTGATGCCCCAATTTTGGATTTAAGACATACAAACAATGCTTTTTTTCGATTAATAAAAAAATATAATATCTATAACAGTGAAGAAATTTTTTTTAAGGATAAAATATATACAAAAAACGATTCTGTTTATCCTTTAACACAAATTATAGCAAAACATGCTTTCAAAAATAATTTCCAAGGAATTGTATGGACTAGTGTAAGAGACCCTAATGACTGTAATTATGGTGGAGCAATTTGTATGGTAATATTTAATCAAGATATTCTTATGATAGAACGAGACACTATTCCACCGACTATTGGAAAATCACGATTTCAATCTCAATACTCATAACTCACAACTGAAAACTCATAACCCAAAACTATTATGAACCTCAATAAATTCACAATCAAATCACAAGAAGCCGTACAGAACGCACAAGAAATTGCGACAAGTTACGGAAATCAAGCAATAGAGCCGGAACATCTGCTTGCTGCCTTAGTGCAAGATGCACAAGGAATCGTTATTCCCCTTTTGCAAAAATTGGGAGCAAATACTAATTATATAAAAGTAAAAGTCAACGAACTGGTAGAAAAACTTCCAAAAATACAAAATGCGGGAAATCAATATCTTTCCAACACACTCAATAAAATATTTGAGCAAGCACAAAAAGAAGCAGAAAAATTAAAAGACGAATACATCAGCACAGAACATTTACTCCTTGCACTGTTGGAACAAAAACAAAATCCCGCAGCAAAAATTTTGATAGACCAAGGTGTGAACAAAGATGGCGTACTCAAAGCATTAAAAGAAGTACGCGGTTCGCAACGAGTAACAGACCAAAATCCTGAAGATAAATATCAATCACTCCAAAAATTCGGAAGAGATTTAAATGAACTTGCACGCAAAGGAAAACTCGACCCCGTCATCGGACGAGATGAAGAAATCCGACGCGTGTTGCAAGTACTTTCACGACGCACAAAAAATAATCCCGTACTCATCGGCGAGCCCGGCGTTGGTAAAACCGCAATCGCTGAAGGACTTGCCCATCGCATTATTCAAGGCGACGTTCCCGAAAATCTCAAAACCAAACGCATCGTTGCATTGGATATGGCAGCACTTATTGCCGGTGCAAGTTTTCGCGGACAGTTTGAAGAACGATTGAAAGCAGTTTTAAAAGAAGTAGAAAATTCCAACGGAGAAATAATTTTATTTATTGATGAACTTCACACACTTGTTGGTGCCGGTGCAGCACAAGGTGCGGTTGATGCAGCAAACATGCTCAAGCCAGCACTTGCCCGCGGAGATTTGCGTGCCATCGGTGCAACTACGTTGGATGAATACCGAAAGTATATTGAAAAAGACCCGGCATTGGAACGCCGCTTCCAACCTGTTCTTGTTGATGAACCAAGCGTGGAAGATACAATTTCTATTTTGCGTGGATTGAGCGAGCGCTACGAAGTGCATCACGGCGTACGCATCACCGATGGAGCAATTGTTGCCGCTGCACAATTAAGTTCTCGATATATTTCCGATAGATTTCTTCCGGATAAAGCAATTGATTTGGTGGATGAGGCCGCTTCCAAATTGCGTATTGAAATAGATTCTATGCCGGAAGAATTGGATGACATCGAAAGAAAAATCAAACAATTGGAAATTGAACGCGAAGCAGTGAAACGAGAAATCACCGCAGAGTATGCCGATGAAGCCGACAAAAAAGCGAGTGAAAATCGTATTCATCACATTGAAAAAGAATTAGCAGAACTCAATCAACGCCGTTCGGAATTAAAAGCCCATTGGCAAAATGAAAAAAATCTCATTCAATCAATTCGCTCCATGAAAGAAGAAATTGAAAACGTACGCACGCAAGCCGAACAATTTGAACGCGAAGGAAATTTAGGAAAAGTTGCGGAACTCCGGTACGGAACAATCACCACAATCGAAAAAAAATTGAAAGACGCAACCTCCAAATTAACAGAAGTTCAAAAAGAACAAAAAATGTTGAAAGAAGAAGTTGATGCAGAAGATATTGCAGAAATTGTTTCCAAGTGGACAGGAATTCCCGTAACACGAATGTTGGAAAGCGAACGCACAAAATTATTACATCTCGAAGAAAAAATTCACGAACGCATGGTAAATCAAGAAGAAGCCGTACATGCCGTTGCCTCCGCCATTCGCCGCAGCCGTGCTGGATTGCAAGATGAAAAACGTCCCATCGGTTCATTCATCTTTTTGGGAACAACCGGTGTTGGAAAAACAGAACTCGCACGTTCGTTAGCAGAATTTTTATTTAATGATGAAAATGCTATGGTGCGAATTGATATGAGCGAGTACATGGAAAAATTTGCCGTCTCCCGCCTCATCGGTGCACCTCCGGGATATGTTGGATATGAAGAAGGCGGACAACTCACAGAAGCCGTACGTCGCAAACCGTATTCCGTTGTATTGTTAGATGAAATTGAAAAAGCACATCCTGAAGTGTTTAATATTCTTTTACAAGTTTTAGATGAAGGACGTTTAACGGATTCACAAGGACGAACTGTGAATTTTAAAAATACCATTATTATCATGACATCCAATCTTGGTTCGCAATATATTCAAGAAAAAATTAACGAATTACAAACTGATGAAGATTGGGAAAACATGGTTGGAGATTTGCGTTCGCAATTATATCAACTATTACGTCAAACCATTCGTCCGGAATTTTTGAATCGCATAGATGAAACAATTCTTTTCAAACCACTCAACAAAAGTGATATTGAAAAAGTTGTTGATATTCAATTGAAACACGTACGCAAATTATTAGAGCAAAAAAATATGAAATTGCTCATTGCTGATGAAGCAAAAGATTGGCTCGCTCGTCTCGGTTACGACCCAAGTTTTGGAGCAAGACCGTTAAAACGTGTTATCCAAAAACATATTATAGATAAACTTTCCGAAGAAATTCTTTCCGGAAATCTTGTTGATGGAGATACTATAGAGTGCTTTATGAAAACTGAGGGTGAGTTGGGATTTAGAAAAATAAAACCATGATTTGTAGGATTAAACGATGAACAGGATTTTGAGCATGAATATTCCCCTCTGCAGCGATGGACTTGTGTGTTGGAGAGAGGGGTTAGGGGTGTGAAAAAATAGAAGCAGATTTGTCAAGTTTTTAAAACTTGACAAATCTAAAACTATAGAAGGATTCAAAAAACAAAATCATGAATTTAAAAACCCTGCCAGTTCGCCACAGGCGAATTAAACTCTGGCAGGGTTACAAGCGGCTCAAATAATTCATCATTGTAAAACTTTACGAAAATGAGTATTTTGAAAAGCAATACTATGAAAAATTTCTAAAAGATAACTATGCAAGAAATTCTCAACGAACGAGAAAAAACAATTTTAAAAAACATCATCCATAGTTTTATCCATACAGCAACGCCCGTGGGTTCGCGATTTATTTCCAAAAATAAAGAAATCGGATTAAGTCCCGCAACCGTGCGAAACGTTATGTCCGATTTGGAAGAGTTGGGATACATCAATCACCCACACACATCCGCCGGAAGAATACCAACGGATAAAGGGTATCGCTTTTATGTGGATGCACTGATGGAAGTAGAACAACTTTCCCAACAAGAACAATCAGTCATCCAAAAACAATTAACCATAGAAGCAGAACGCGAAGAACTTTTACGAGTCGCATCCAAAATTTTAGGAACAATTTCTCATCAATTAGGAATTGTCTTAGCACCAAAAATCACCACAGGAATTTTTGAAAAATTAGAACTCGTGCAAATATCCAGCACACACATTATGGTCATCCTCTCCATTCGCAGCGGAGTAGTAAAAACCATTATGATGGAAGTTCACGCAGAAATACCACGTACAAAATTAGAAGATGTCAGCAGAATGCTGAATGAACGATTAGCAGGACTTCCACTCAAAAAAATTCGCGAAACATTTTCTGCACGCGTGAAAGATGTTCACAATGAAGAAACAGGACTCATCCGACTTTTTATAGAATCCGTTGATAAATTATTTGATGAAACACGAACACGAGAAAAAGTCCACATAGGTGGAACATCCGAAATTATCACCCAACCGGAATTTGAAACCATGGAAAATTTTCGCGGCGTGATAGAATTATTAGATAATGAAGAAATCATTGTCCACGTATTAGAAAAAAGCGAACTTAAAAATAGTACACAACCAATTACCGTTACAATCGGAAAAGAAAATAATGATGAAAAATTTCAACAATACAGTATTGTAACATCCACTTATAATGTTGGAGATATCAGTGGAACAATTGGAATTCTCGGTACAAAACGAATGAATTATTCTAAAATGATTCCCTTAGTAGATTATGTTGCAAAAACGATTTCAATAATGTTAAAAGAAAATAAAAATATATAATTATGATTTTTAGGATTATTAAGATTTATATGATGTAAAAATTAAAACAAGAAAAGTGTTATTCCTGCACGTTTTTAGCGGGAATCCATTTCGAGAAAATTTCATCCCGCCAAGTCGGGATACTTTATTTAACAATGTAAAATTTATTACCAAGAAAAATCTTAATTAATCAGCGTTTTATCTATAAAAATATTTAAAGGATGGTATGTATGGGATGGCAATCTTTTGTCTATGGAAGAATTATTGGAAAAAGATATAATTATGGTGGAAATATTCATCTTGATAACGATAGATTACTTTTTCATCGATTAAATAAAATGATTATTGATGAATTACCGACAGAAGATGAATATCCACAAATCACAAAACTAATGTTTAATACACCAACAGTAAAATTTGGAGATGGATTATATAAAGACCAAGTCATTACTTTTGGAGCATCGTATAAAGAAGTATATGATGACTGGAAAGATTGGTTAATAAAATTTGAAAATCTACTTTCTAAATTATACTGGAATAATGCTATTGTATACCTTGAAACAGAAAACTGGGATGAAACTCAAATATTTACATGGAAAAACAATAACACTTCACCATTTACAGGAAATGAAAATAACACAAAAGATAATTGGGAATTAGGTGGACACTATCCCGATTTTATTAAAAATGATTTTAAATTACGATAATCTCAACGGAGAAACCAATGCAAACAGAAGAAGAAAAAATAAATGGAAATACCGAAACACCACAACCACCATCAAACGATGTCATGAAAGACCAAGAAATTGTAGAAGAACTTTCAGAAGTAGAAACAGTAAAAAAACAATTATCTGAATGTGAAAAACAAACTGCACAAGTAAAAGACCAACTTCTTCGCAAAGCAGCAGAATTTGAAAACTACAAACGCCGCATGGAAAATGATATTGCAACACTGGCAAAATTTGCCAGTGAAAATGTCATCACACAATTTCTACCATTGATTGATGATTTCAATCGTTCACTCAAAGCGGGACAAACACTTTCTTCAGACCCATTTTACAAAGGCGTAGAAATGATACTTTCCAAATTTATGAAAGTGTTAGAAAGCCAAGGAGTAAAAACAATGGAAACCGTTGGTAAAGAATTTAACGTGGAATTTCACGATGCACTCATGCAAATGCCAAAAGAAGATGTTGCACCAAACACAATTATCGAAGAAGTAGAAAAAGGATATTTTCTCCACAATAAAGTTATCAGACACGCAAAAGTTATTGTTGCAAAAGAAAAAACAGAATAATACAGTAAAACCTGTGAGGTTTTTAAAACCTCACAGGTCTATAAAACACGATAATACAAAAAATTTATGCCAACAAAAAAAGATTACTACGAAATATTAGGCGTTTCCCGTACCGCTTCATCTGATGAAATAAAAAAAGCGTACCGCAAACTTGCAATGCAATATCATCCTGATAGAAATCCGGATAATAAAGAAGCCGAAGAAAAATTTAAAGAAGCAACCGAAGCATACGAAGTATTAGGTGATGCCGATAAAAAACAACGCTACGATAGATTCGGACACGAAGGAATGCGAAGCGGTGATACCCACACCTACACCAACGTTAACGATATTTTTTCTAACTTCGGAGATATTTTCGGCGGCTCAATTTTTGAAGAAGTTTTTGGCGGTGGTAGGCAGCAGCAACGTCGTAGTAGAGAAACCGGAGAACCCGGCTCCAACCTCAAAGTTCGACTCAAACTCACCTTAGAAGAAATTGCAACCGGAGTAGAAAAGAAAATCAAAATTAAAAAATGGGTAAAATGCCATACCTGCCATGGAAGCGGAGCAAAATCCAGTTCAGCAAAATCAACCTGTCAATACTGTGAAGGTACCGGAGAAATTCGTCAAGTCTCCCGTTCTGTCTTCGGACAATTTGTAAACATTGCCACCTGTGCTCATTGCAGCGGCACGGGACAAGTGATAAAAGATTTTTGCACCACCTGTAAAGGCGAAGGTCGCGAACACGGAGAAACAACAATCAAAGTCAACGTACCAGCAGGAGTTTCTGAAGGACATTACCTCACCTTGCGTGGTGAAGGAAATGTGGGAAGACGTGGTGGTTCTGCAGGTGATGTGATTGTAGAATTTGAAGAAGAAAAACATGAACATTTTATCCGCAATGGGAATGACGTTATTTACAATGCACTGATTAGTTTTCCCGATGCAGTGATGGGAACAGAAATCGAAGTACCAACCCTCACCGGAAGAGCAAAAGTAAAAATAGATTCCGGAACAATGGCAGGAAAAATGTTACGCATGCGAGAAAAAGGAATCCCTCATTTAAATAGTTATGGTAAAGGAGACCAACTCATTCGCGTACAAATTTGGGTTCCCACAAAAATAAATACACGAGAAAAAGAATTGCTCAAAGAACTTTCTCTCAGCGAACACATCTCTCCTACCGAAGAAGAAAAAACGAAAAACAAAAGTATTTTTGAAAAAATGAAAGATGCTTTTTTGTAAAAAATTATTAACTGAAAAGACAAAAGCGAAATCCTGATTTTATCAGGATTTCGCTTTTTATAATATTAATGGAACAATTCATTAAAAAAAGTATCGTATTCCTAAACCAGCATTGATACCAAAATCTGTTGCTGGGGCTAAATTAAGAACAGGAACTATTTCAAAAAAAATATCTAATGGGTCATTGGCAAAATTATAAGCAACACCAACTGGTACTCTAATTCCTAATCCTGCGGAAGAGCTGCCGTTATTTTTGTTTGTATTTCCTATGCGAGCACCAATTCCATAATACAGCGGAAGTGTTCCGCGAGAAACTTTAAATACACTATAACTATGGGCAAGATAATCTGCATGAAGATGAAATCCGCTGCCTTTTCCAAAAGACCATGCTACTGCACCATCAATGGCAGAATAATTATCAAGCCATTTTTTTACACTGATTCCAGTGGGTTCACCAATAATTATTCCTACACCAAAACCATTTTTTTGAGAAAAGGTGGTGGTAGAAAATAACAATGAAATGATTCCTATTGCAAAAAAAAGTTTTTTTAACATAAGTGTTTCTCCTAAATAGTTGTTTGATTTTTTTATGGAATGGTTTTGCAACCATTCTTACTCATTGACTTCATTACTACTCTTCAAGCCACTTTTTCCAACCATCAAAATTAAAATCCCTTCCAAGAAAATCTTTTACTAATTCTGCTGCTGGTTTTGAGCCACCGGGAGCAAGAATTTTTTCTTTATATTTTTGTGCTGTGGATGTTTTGAGAAGATTATTTTTATCAAATTGTGTAAATAAATCTTTGGCGATAACTAATGACCACATGTAGGTATAGTAGATTGCAGAATAGCCATCTAAATGTCCGAACGAAGAATAAAAATGCGTTCCATCAACAAAAGAATATGGTGTATATTTTTCACGTAATTCTTTTGATAACTTATCAAGATTAAGCATTTGTGGTTTTCTATCATAACAAGAAAGTGAAAGTTTTGCATAATACATTTGTTGGCGTACACTTAACGCTTTTCCAAATTCATTGGCACGTTTCATTTGTTGAACTAATTTTTCAGAAATCGGTTCTCCTGTTTGATAATGTTTTGCAAATGTTGCAAGCACCTTTGCATCCCACGCCCACTCTTCTAATAATTGAGATGGTGTTTCTACAAAATCCCATTCTGTTTGGATTCCGCTTGTACCTGCCCAATTCTTTTTTCCTGCAAAAATTGAATGCAGTAAATGTCCAAATTCATGAAAAAATGTTGTTACATCACTATGCTCCATTAAGCCCGGGTCGCCTTCCACTCCACCGGGAAAATTGCAAATAAGTGCTGCTTCGGGAAGTTGCTTTCCTTTAATTCCGGTTCGTATTCCAAATTGTGCTGCGTGATTATATTTATTTTCTCGCGGATGCATATCTAAATACAATCTTCCAATACATTCATTATTTTCAAAAATCTCTAAACATTCTACCGATGGATGCCAGACTGGTGCATTTTGTACTTTTTTAAATTTCACATCAAATAATTTTTCGGTAACAGAAAGAATTCCTTCTTTTACTTTTTCATATTGAAAATACGGACGCACACTTTGTGCATCAAAATCATATTCTGCCTTTCGTACTAATTCCGAATAATAACTATTTTCCCACAAATTAATTTTTGTTGCCGTAGGAACGTCTTGTTTTTTTCTCTTTACTAATATTGCGTATTCTTCTTTGGATTTTTTTTCTGATGCAGCAGCAATTTTTTCTATAAAATCCGCAGCATTCTTTTCACTTTTCACCATTTTATTGGCTGTAACGTACGCCGCATAATTATCATATCCTAAAAGTTGTGCTAATTCATGACGTTTTGTAATAAGTTTTTCTAATACTGCTTTATTTTGAGGATATGCTCTATTATTGTACTCCATATACATTCTTTTACGGAGATTTTCATTTTTTGCATACGTAAAAACTGGAACTGCATCGGGATAATTAATGGTGAGTTTAATTGTTCCATCTTTTTCTACAGGATGACGTTGAATAAAATCTTGTGGTAACCCATCTAACTCATTCACGTTTTCTGCAACCACAGTTCGTACATCAGAACGGATGTTGCGAGAAAATTCTTGTCCAATTTCTACTATTTCATCAAGAAGTTGTTTAATTTTTTTTCGTGTTGCTTCATCTTTATCTACCCCAGAAAGACGAAATTCTCGTAATGTTTTTTCTACATAAAATTGTGTTTCCTTATCAAACTTTTTTACATCAAGAGAAGAAAGTAAATCATACACAGTTCTATTAAGCGAAAGTTCTGCTCCAAATGATGCCGCCTTTTGGCTTAGTTTTTCTGCACTATTTCGCATTGCAGAATCCGGATGGACGTTTTCTAATAATGAAGATTGAGAAGCAACAGCATCTAATTGTAACAAAATATCATCGTACATTCGTAAAATTTGTTCGTCTGAATATTCTCTACTTTGTATTTGTAATTGATTGAGTATTTGCTGTGCTTTTTGTAATCGCTCTTCTTGAAGTTTAGTAAATTGTTCTACGGTAGAAATATTTTGGAGAAATGGTTGAGAATTTTGTGCAGAAGATGTATTCATAATGATAATTAAAAAAATAAATGTGAAAAAAATGCGGCTTTCATAAACATCCTTTCATATTTTTTATTATACACCAATTATACAAAAAAAATACAGAAAAAAATAATTTTTATCTATGTGAAAACTTGCATAAATACAAAGAAGGTAGTATCATTATCATCACAACACATATTATCATTAACTAATTTTTAGGAGTTTTTTTATGAAATTACGAAACCTTTTTGCAGCACTATTATTGTGCGGAGTCACAAGTTATGCACAATCTATAAAACTTGGCGGTGAACTTGGATTAGCAAGTCCACAAGAAGATTTTGGTGGAACGACAATTGAGTACTATAATGGAATAAATTATGGATTAAAATCTGGTTACAATGTTGGGTTAATAGCAAAATTGGGTTTAGGTGGAATTGGTTTTAGAGGAATTATAAATTTTGTAAGTTTAAGCAACTCCGGAATTGCTGCTTCCGATAAACCAAACAGCAACGTTGAACTTAATACAGGAATAATGTCAATAGGTATTGGTCCGGAATATAGTATTGCGATTCCAGCAAGTCCAATCACACCACACATTGGAGCAGATATTCTTTTTAATAATATCAGTGGTGATGTTACATTTCAAGGAATTTCTGATGTTCCTTCCGGAAAGTTTACAATGGAATCTGCCTCCCGTATTGGTTTGGGTTTTGGTGCCGGTGTGGAATATAAACTTGGGCTTTTCTCTTTAGACTTAAATATCCGCTACAATCTTTACAATCTCACAGGAAAAGAATTTGTTGATTTAATAACTTCTGATAAAAGAATAGATTCTTATCTTAATTTGAATGATGAAAAAGACCCAGTCACATCCGTAAATAAAGAACACTTTGTTACCTCTACACGTTCTATTTCCGGAATGCAAATTAATATTGGTATTTTGTTTGGATTGTAAAAATAAATAACTTAATACACTGTTTTTTTAATGTCATGCCTGCGAAAGCAGGCATCCACATTTTACAAAAATGAAATATTTATTTAATAAATCTTGCTCCAATATAGATGAGTGTAGAAACGATACACGAAACATTAGGAATATATAAGGTTTCTAAAAATGTTTCGGTTGATGAACTTAAAAATTTAGAAACGAATCCAAACATTTCTCATATACAATGTTCTCATCCATTAAATTCCAAAGATATTGATAACTTAGAAGAGTATATTTTTTCTAAAAGACCAGATGTAACATTCAGAATTTATGAAAACATCGGAGAACGATATCTTTGGGATTTAACATTCCTTCGACAATTACCATCTCTAAAAAGTTTTAGTATTAATTGTGTTAACGATGCAAAAAACCTTGATACTTTACACATTGTTGAAAGACTGGAACACCTATCTATAGGTATTTCCAATCTTGAAAGTTTTGATTTTTTAAAAGAAGTTACCCTTAATCTTACGTCTTTGTCTTTAGATTCAACAAAATCTCAAAAGCCAAAAATTGATTTCATTAGCCGTTTTAAAAATTTAGAATATTTATATTTGGAAAAACAACAAAAAGGAATTGAATCTATTAATCACTTAAAAAAGTTGCAAGAAATTGTTCTACGTTCAATTTCTACTGAGAATCTTGATTATTTAATTGGACTTAATGATTTGTGGTCAGTAGATATAAAATTAGGAGGAATAAAAAATTTTGATGCTTTAAAAAAACTGCCAACTATTAAATATTTAGAACTTTGGTTAATACGAAATTTATCTGATATATCTTTTATTTCTGAATTAACATCCCTTCAATACTTATCTCTTCAATCACTAAAAAATGTTACAAAACTTCCTTCTTTAGAAAAATTAAAAAACTTACGAAGACTATGTTTAGAAACTATGCGAGGACTTACAGATTTAAGTTCTTTAAAAAACGCTTCTAAATTAGAAGAATTTATATACATCGCTGCGGATAACCAAGAGCCAGAAAATTTATTACCCGTATTAGAAAATCCTACTATACAAAATTTTTGGGTTGGGTTTGGAAGTGATAAAAAAAATTTGTTGTTTGATGATTTACTCAAACACTATGGTAAACAAAAAGGATATTCACATGAATTTCAATATCAATAAAATATGAAAATACTCGTTACCGGCGGAAGCGGCTTAGTTGGAAAATACGTTGTTGATGAATTACTACAACACTCGCACACTGTGGGCGTGTTAGATATAAAATCGCCAAAACAAAAAAATATACAGTTTCACAATGTGGATATTCTTTCGTTGCCAGATGTTGAAAAAGTAGTGAAAGGATATGATGCCATCATTCACATGGCGGGAATTCCCCATCCTTTAAATGACCCTCCGAAAAAAGTTTTTTATCTCAATGTGAATGGAACATTTAATGTATTAGAAGCCGCTGCAAAAAATTCCATTAAAAAAGTTGTGTTCACTTCCAGCGAATCTACATTGGGTTTTGCATTTATGAAAAACCGAATGGTTCCGGAATATATTCCGATTGATGAAAAACATCCGCTGCGTCCGCAAGACCCTTATGGTTTAAGCAAAGTCATTGGAGAAAAAATTTGTAAAACATATTCTGCTGCCTATAATATTCGTACATTATGTTTGCGTGAGCCATGGATTTGGGTTCCGGAAGAAAAAGAAATGGCATTTTACAAAACACTTATAAAAGAATATCAACAATGGCACAAAAATTTATGGACGTATGTTCATGTGTATGATGTCGCTCAAGCACATCGTTTAGCAGTAGAAAAAGATTTGGATTCTTTGCATGAAGCATTTTTTATTACTGCAAAAGAAAATTGGACTTCAGAAAATTCTATAACACTTCTCAAACAATACTATCCTGAAGTAGAAAATATTTCCCCTCATTTTTCAGGAAAATCTGCACTCATTTCTCATCAAAAAGCAACTGCAATGTTGGGGTACACACCACAATATTCTCATAAAGATATGTTTTCAACATAATTTCTTCATTTATGTGTTTTCAAAAAACATGAATAGTAAAATAATTGCAAGACAACCAGACCGTTACGAAATTTATCCTAATGTTTCAGAAAATGATTTAGAAATCTTGGTAAAAAATGAAAATGTGAAAATCATTCAATTTTCTATTCCATTAAAGGATAAAGATATCCATAATTTAAATAATATTATCTTTTCAAAAAGACATGATATTATCCTTAGGGTATATGGACATTATCAAGAAGAATGTAATCTTTCGTTTCTTACAAAAATTCCACTTTTAAAAAAATTCACTGCTGATTGCTTACACAATGCTTATAACGTCAACGCTGTTACCAAACTTAAAAATCTTGAATATCTTGGTATCGGAATTTACAATTTGGATAATTTTGATTTCTTATCTGAAGTAAATTCAGCAATAAAGGAATTACATCTTCATGCCACAAAGTCCAAAAAACCAAAAATTGATTGTATCAAAAGATTTACATATTTAGAACATTTATACTTAGAGGGGCAACAAAAAGGAATTGAATGTATAAACACGTTGAAAAATTTACAAACAATTGTTTTACGTTCAATATCTACGAATAATCTTAATTATTTAATTGGACTTGATAATCTATGGTCTGTTAGTATTAAATTAGGTGGGATAAAAAATTTTGATGCTTTAAAACATTTACCACATTTAAAATATTTAGAACTTTGGCTTATTCGAAACTTATCTGATATTTCATTTATTTCCAACTTATTTTCATTACAAAACCTTTTTCTTCAATCCTTACGAAATATTAAAAAACTCCCTTCCTTTAACGAATTAAAAAATTTACAAAGAATATGGTTACAAGATATGAAAGGACTTAAAGATTTATATTCTTTAGAGAAAGTTCCAAACTTAAAAGATTTTATGTATATACAAGCAGATAATCAAGAACCGAAAAATTTATTACCTATATTAAATAATTCTTCAGTGCAAAAAGTTTGGATTGGATTTGGTAGTAATAAAAAGAATAATGAGTTTGATTTACTTCTTAAAAAACATAATAAACAAAGAGAACTTTCACCAGAATATTCTTTTACATATAGATAATGAAAAAAATCCCTGTTCTTTTGGATGTTGATGCCGGTGTTGATGATACACTCGCAATTATTTTTGCTCTTCTTTCTCCACTATTAGATGTTAAAGCAATTACCACCGTTTCCGGAAATGTGGAGGTGCAACAATGTACGAGAAATGTTTTATTGACTTTACAACAATTAGAATCTGTAATTTCAAAATTACCAGTTGTTGGTGAAGGGAAAAAAAATCCTCTACAAAGAAAATTATTTACAGCAAAAGAAGTTCATGAAAAAGATGGCATTGGAGGTGCAACAAGATTTTATTCATTAAAGAATAATCATCCAAAAATATTTGATGCAGAAAAAATTATTGTTAAAACAATAACATCCACACCAAATATCACCATTATTGCAACTGGACCTTTAACAAATATTGCATCCATAATTACAAAACATCAACAAGTTAAAAAAAATATTAAAGAAATTGTTATTATGGGTGGTGCATTTGATGGCGTTCATAATACGGGACCTGTTGCAGAGTTCAATTTTTACGTGGACCCAGAGGCAGCGGATATTGTTTTAAATTCCGGAATTCCAATCCGACTCATTCCGCTGAATGTTACCGAAGAATGCGTTTTCTCTCCAAACGATATACAAAAAATTCACAATCTTTCCCTAAAAAAATACATAGAACGAGTAACAAAATTTTATTTTCAATTTCACCAACGAACAGAAAATTTTTTAGGTGGATATTTGCATGATGTTTTAGCTGTTGTTGCTGTTACAACTCCATCATTATTCAAAATAAAAAAAGGGTATGTATGCGTAGAATCTAATGGGAAATATGCTCGTGGACTTTCTATCTTCTTTCCACAATTAAATACAAAAAAAGAAGCGGAACTTCCTGAGTGGGTAAAGAAAAAATTACAAAAGAAGCCAAACGTACAAGTTGCGCATTCTGTCAATGCTAAAAAATTTAAGAAAATATTTTTAGAAACTTTATCCAAAAAATAGTTGCTTTTTTTATTGTAAGGTTGTACGATATAGTTATGACTCAAAGAAATACAACATTTGAACTTTCGATTAAAAGTGATACGAAAAATATTCGTCAAGTAGAAAAATTTTTTCGTTCACTCAATAAAAATTATTTTCATCTTCATAAAGACAAATTTTTTTCTCTTCTTCTTGCTGTTAGTGAAGCGGTGAATAACGGTATTATTCATGGGAATAAAAATGACCATGGAAAAAAAGTTTTTATTACATGCAGTCTAAAAAACAAAACTTTAACAACAACCGTAAAAGATGAAGGGGATGGCTTCCAACCGAAAAATATTCCTAATCCAACAATGGAAGAAAATATTTTTAAAATTGGTGGACGTGGCGTTTTTTTAATAAAATCGTATATGAATGGAGTGAGATTTAATAAAAAAGGAAATGCTATTACTATGAAAATGCGGTTAGAATAAAAAGAGATTACAAAAAAATTCCATCTATGTTAACGATTTATTTTTTTATCTTCTCTTTTTTTTCATTGTTAGATTTTTGCTTTGACTCTTTAATAAAAAGATAAAGAACATACATGAACATAGTGTTTCTGTAAATGCTTAAAATATTAGCAGATAATCCTCCTCCCATTTCCATATCAGATTCTGTTACTGGAAAAACATACATTGTCCACAAAGTTCCCAAAGACCATATCATAATTGTTCCAACAATAACATGAGCAGAAAAACCATACTCTTTTTTTAATTTTGAGAAATGTATTTCTGTGACTGTTCAAATTTATTTTTATTGATGACAATTAGCGAACCAGCAATACAATATAAAATTACTACTGCCGCTTGAAGTAATGTTAATTGGTCTTCAGAAAGTGGTGGCGTAGTTTTTATCCCTTATAAAACGTTGGACCCTCATCATCGCCACGTTTGATAATATCTCGCAGCCACTCAAAATAACTTTCATCCTTAGTGAGAAAGTAACGAGCAATGATTTTTTCTTTTTCTGTCAATTCTGTTACCACTCGTCGAGCATTGGTCAGCATTTTATCATACGTTTTGAATTTTTCATCCTGTTGTAACCATTCTAAATATTGTTGTACAACTTTTTTCCATTGAGTAAATTTCAAAAATCCACCAAAAGAAACTCCAAAGAAAAATAAAGGGAATAAACCACAATAGATGAATTCAATCATGCCAACTTTCTCCTATAGATTTATTAAATCTTTTCATGTATCTGTTTAGTTGATATAGTGCATAGACAAAACACATATTGACACACGTATTAATCGCAGGAAATGCAATAGTTAGTTCTGGAAAACGTGCATACAATGCCGAAACAAAAATATACAATATCGAACCCATTACCACCGCCATGTTCACAATAAAATGTGGGTTTTCATGAGGTGGAATAAGAGACCTATTCACATGATGCGAAAGAGAAAATATCCCCAACAACATCACCATAAAATTTTCTGCTAAAACACTCAAACTATCAAATTCTGTTAACGGTTCTACTTCACAGATTTTCATTGTCAGTGAAAAAGAAAAAAATAGTACAATAACACTCCATCGTAATACATTGGTTACTGTGCCTTGTACTTGCCATACTGTAAAAATGTAGACATAGACAAGAAGTTCTACCCATGTGTAAAGATGTGCTCCGATGCGGAGATATGGTTGCATTACTAGTGCAAGTGAAGGAATAATATTGTAGACAAAGTTTGCCCAAATATCAAAAAGTGGTCTTATGATAAAAAAGATAGTTAATACTTTCCATTCTTTGGTGAGTACAAGTTTTAAATTTCTTGCATTAAAAAATATGTAGATAGCATAAATGCCAACTATTACTCCGCTAAATTGAGAAATATATCCAACAATTATTCTGAAAAAAGGTTTCATAAATATTTCCTTATTTTATTTGTGAATAGATTATTTATGATGATTACTCCCAACTTCTATCTTCACACGGCGGTTTTTCAGTTCCCATAATTGAAAGAGATTGAACAGCATATTTTCCAACCAACACAAGAGTAAATTTTTTGAGATATGTTCCACAATATAACGAGGCACCTTCGATGTTTTGGT
>CALETH010000130.1 GCA_937920105.1 uncultured Bacteroidota bacterium | reverse complement strand
TTTTTCACACTTATCCATTCATAAATTTTTTGTAGTGTGGAGAATTTATGAGATTTGATAGTGTTGGTTCTTTTTCTATTTGAGTAAATTCTACTTTCATTATTTCTAACACTTCTAAAATTTTAACAGCATTCTCAAAATCATTTTGCTCGGTGTAGAGTTTTAATAACCCTAAAAGTTCAGAATTTAAAGCCCCTTGGTGTGGATTTCTCACTTCTAAAGATTTTCTATAATACATTTCTGCGTTTTTATATTCTTTTTCTTCTAAATATATCTCGGCTAAGATATTATAAGGTCTTGTATCGTGTTGCCATTTTTTTATACTTTCCAACAAAAATTGTTTTGCCTTTTCGAATTCTCCTAACGCCCTATAAATTTTTCCTTTTACGTAGAGAGTATAGTAATCATCCTTTGTAGCTTTTTCGATTGAGGTAAGTGCTTGGGTAAATTTATTGTGATGTAAATATAGTTCTGCTATCTCTACATATCGGGAATCCCTTTTTTGCAATTCCATATATTTTTCAAAAATTGGTATTGCCTTTAAATCATTACAATGATAATATGCCTGACCTAAATTTTTATATAACTCTGATAGTTTTAAATTATCAAATATTACTTGTTTACTTTCTATTTTCGATACTATATTTTCTCCAACAAGTATTTTTATTGGAAATAGAATATAAAAAGAACGTAATATATGCATACTTTCTTCGACAGAAAGTTTATCCTCCAATACAGTTTTTTTTATTTCTTCATTAATTTTTTGTATTTCTACAGAAGTATAATGTGATAGTTCAGAAACCTTATCTATCAAGTTTTCTTTTTTTATTTTTGGTTTTGCGAATAATTCTATTCTACCTTTTAATGAGTTTTCAAAATAATCAAGAAATGGTTTAGTAACTAGTTTACCTTCATAAAAATAATCGATATTACCTCTTTTTCTTCCGGTAAGAATAAGTCGTATTTCTTTATACTCAAAAATCTCGTCTATAATTAAAAAACCTCCATAATCTTCTGATTCTTTATACTCATTGATAAATTGAAATGGGATGTTTTCATCTTTATATTTATCCAATGTATATTCAATTAATTTTTCTACATTCTCAAAAAAACCGCCTCCGCCATTCCCTACATACATTAAAAATATTTTGAATTCTTCTGGAAAGATAACATTATACTTTTTTTCTATTTTAATAATTTCTGCTTCAGTTAAACATGGGTTTAGTTCATATGGATTATATTCAACCTTTACCGTGATTCCATGTTTAAATTCTGTTCGCATGTGTTTACGATTGCTATTTTTTGCATGGTGTTCTTTAAGAAATTCTAATTTTTCTTTTATGCTATTAATTTTTTGTGTGATGGTTTCTTGCATAACTCACACTTCTACAATTTCTTTTTTCATTTCAGATGTTCTGTAGGCACGTGCCATTCGCGGTGTATTAAACGCAACAGAAGGAACTCCTTTATGATTTAACACAATTACTCCAGCCAAACCTTGAACTTTTTCTTGCAATATTTTTATAGATTTTTTTGCTGCCTCACTCCCTTTTCCACCATTGTGTTCCAAGACATCCATTACTGTTTTTGCTAAAGCAACACGAATGATTCCTTCTCCCCAACCGGTACAAGAAACTCCGCCAACAGAATTATCCGCGTAATTTCCACAGCCAATAAGTGGAGAATCTCCTACTCTTCCTGGATGTTTGTTTGGTGTTCCTCCGGTAGAAGTTCCGGCAACAATTAATCCGTTTTTATCCATTGCAACGGCACCAACGGTATCACTGGGGGTTTTTGGAAATTTTTTTCCGAATGTTTCTTTTATGGATAAATTTTTTTGGGATTGGAATTCTTTCCAACGTTGAAGTTCGCGTTCAGTCAATAAATCATCTCGTTTACATTTTTGAATTCCATGTTCAAAAGCAAAACGTTGTGCACCTTCTCCGGAAAGCAAAACGTGTTCACTTTTTTCCATTACACATCTCGCCAGCGTTATGGGATTTTTAATATTTTGTACAGAAGCTACTGCCCCAGCATTGAGTGTTTTTCCTTCCATAATGCTTGCATCAAGTTCAATTTCTCCACTCGCATTGACAAATGAACCTTTGCCTGCATCAAATGTTGGGTCATCTTCCAAATAGTTAATGGATTTTTCAACGGCATCTAATGCACTGCCGCCTTTAGAAAGAATTTCCCAACCGATAGTAAGTGCTTTTTGTACGCCTATGCGATGGAATTCAAGCATATCATCTGGTATATCCCACGCTCCGCCGTGAACAATGAGTGATATCATAAAAAAATTATATTGGTGAAATATTATTTAAGTGTGATAAATATACTCTTTTTGAAGATAATTTGCTTTCTTGCAATTACTTTCGTTTTTCTCTAATTTAGCAATGTTTATGAAAAAAAATTCTACTACAAAGAAAAAATTTAGCGAATCAAATCTTTCAGAAGAAAAAAATAATTCTCGCAAGGAAGATGCTGCACTTGTTCAAGAAGCATTGAAAGGAAAACAATCTGCATTTCGAACACTCACAAAAAAATATCAGCAACAAGTATTTTTCCTTCTCTTAAAAATGGTGAACAATAACAGTGAAGCGGAAGATTTAACACAAGAAGCCTTTGCCAAAGCATTTTCTTCTCTCAAAAGTTTTAATAATACTTTTGCATTTTCTAATTGGTTATACAAAATTGCTACCAATAATTGCATTGATGCTATTCGTAAAAATAAAATGCAAACATTTTCTCTTGATAAAAATTTATACAATGATGATAATGATGAATATCGTTACGAAATTCCTGATTCTTCTCCACAACCAGATAAAGCATTAATACATTTACAGAGAATAAATTTTGTGAAAGAAGCAATTCAATCACTTCCTGAAAAATATAAAAAAGTAATTACGATGAGACATTTGGAAGAAAAAGATTATGATGAAATTGCGAAGGAGTTAAAACTTCCGGTTGGGACGGTGAAGGTACATATTTTCCGCGGAAGAGAATTATTAAATCAAATTTTGAGGAAACATTTGAGGGAGTATTAAATGGATGTACAGACTACAAAAGTTTTTAAAATGCTATATCATTATTTTGTGATGGCGGCGGAACATATCCATCAAATGTTGGGAAAGCGAGATTTTCAAATCGTGCATATTCATTCACAAATGCTAACTCAACTTCTCCGGTTGGTCCGTTACGTTGTTTTCCGATAATAATTTCTGCAATACCTTTTGTCGATTTATCTTTTTCTGTTTCAATTCCATATTTTTCTGGACGGTGAATAAACAAAACAACGTCAGCATCTTGTTCAATCGCTCCAGATTCTCTCAAATCTGCTAACATTGGTCGTTTATCTGTACGGGATTCTACTGCTCTATTCAACTGCGAAAGTGCAATCACCGGAATTTGTAATTCTTTTGCAAGTGCTTTCAATGAACGCGAAATAATAGAAATTTCTTGCTCACGGCTTTGTACGTTTCTTGGACCTTGCATGAGTTGTAAATAATCTACAATTACTAAACCAATATTGTGTTCTGCTTTTAAACGTCTTGCCTTGGCACGAATTTCTAATACTCCTAATGCGGGTGTATCATCAATAAAAATTTTTGCTTGATACAATTTCCCAATTGTTGTACTTAATTTTTTCCATTCATCTTCTGGCAATCTTCCTGTCCGTACGGTATGTGCATTAACTCGTGCTTCTGCACAAATAAGACGCAACACTAATTGTTGTGCGGACATTTCTACACTAAAAAATGCAATCGGAGTATTGTGGTCAATAGCAGCATTGCGTGCCGCAGAAAGTACGAATGCTGTTTTTCCCATACTGGGACGTGCCGCCACAATAATTAAATCTGATGGTTGAAATCCACCGGTGAGATTATCTAATTGAGTAAATCCGGAAGCAACTCCGGTAATTCCGCTGTGTTTTCCGTGAACACTTTCTAACATTTCCATGGTAGAAAAAACTGCTTCTCGCATTGGGAGAAAACTTTTTTTCAAACGTTTTTCGGAAATCTGAAATATTTTTTGTTCAGCATCATCTAATAAATCCAACGCATCTTCAGCTTCATTAAATGCGCGGCTGGTTATTTCCGAACTTGCAGTAATGAGATTACGAAGGAGAGATTTTTCCAAAACAATTTTTGCATGATATTCAACATTGGCTGCGGATGTTACACGATACGTCAAATCTGAAATGTATTGAATACCGCCAACTTCTTCCAATGTTCCGCGCCGGCGGAGTTCTTCAGCAAGGGTGATGGAATCTACTGCTTCATTTTTTTCGAACAATGAAATTACTGCTTGAAATATTTTTTGATGTGCTGGTTTATAAAACGCAGAATCATCCATAATTTCTAACACTCGGGCAATAGCATTTTTTTCTAACAACATTGCTCCGAGAACAGACATTTCTGTTTCAACTGCTTGTGGTGGTGTACGTCCTTCTGGTATTTTATTTGGTTCTGACATAATAATTTGTAATTTCCCTCCTTATAGGAGTGAATAAAAGGGTGGTCGTTTTTTAATTTATGACCACCCCAGCCCCTCCTAAAAGGAGGGGTAATAATTGTTATAAATATTCTTCTACTTTGATAATAATATTTTCAAAATCTTTTTTGTTGTGAACAAAATCTATATCATCACTTTCGATAATGAGAAGTTTTCCAAGTTTGTAATCGTTAATCCACGTTTCGTAGTGGTCATTAAGTTGTTCTAAATATTCTTGTTTGATGTTTTGTTCGTAGGAACGTCCGCGTTTTGCAATTTGTTTTTTTAATGTATTAATATCTGCTTTGAGATAAATCATTAAATCTGGTGGTTGTAAATAGTCTGTCATCACTTTATAAAGTGCGAGATAATTTTCGTAATTGCGTTTATCCATATTTCCGATTTCGTGAAGATTGCGTGCAAAAATTTCTGCATCTTCATAAATGGAACGGTCTTGAATAACAGATTCTTTTGATTCTACAATTTTTTTATGTGTTTGAAATCTGTGCGAAAGAAAATACACTTGGAGATGAAACGACCATTGTTTCATATCTCCATAAAAATCGGCGAGATAAGGATTATCATCAACGGATTCATAATAGGGTTTCCATTGATAGTGTTGTGCGATGAGATTGGTGAGTGAGGATTTCCCCGAACCAATATTTCCTGCAACGGTAACAAAGTTTTTTTTCATACAAGATATAATTTTATTTTAATGATTTTTTATTTCGCTTCTTTCATTCCCTTACGAGCCAAAGCATCAGCAGTTTCATTCAACTCAACTCCACTATGTCCTTCTACTTTGTGAAAGGTAATCTCAAATTGTTCTACTAACGATAATAATTTTTCCCACAAATCTTTATTTTCTACTGGCTCTTTTTTAGAATTTTTCCAGCCATTTTTTTTCCACTTTTTATACCATTGCTGATGCATACAATTTATAAGGTATGCACTATCGGAATAGATTTCTATTGCAACATCATTTTTTTTTATTGATTCTAATGCTTTAATACACGCCGTCAGTTCCATTCTTTGGTTAGTGGTGTTTCGCTCTCCACCACAAATTTCTTTTTTGTGTATTCCTGATTGCAAAATTGCTCCCCATCCACCAATATTATTTTCAAATTGATTTCCCGAACATGCTCCATCGCAATAAATGGTAATTGTTTGTTTCATTTATTTTACAACATTCCACTTTTTTTTCTTAAAAACCATTCAACACTAAATATAAGAACTATTACGGAAAGTACCGAAGAAAGATTCCATAATTCAAATTCTGAATGTGCAGTGTGTTCTTGCGGTTTCATTGTTTGCAATACAGAAACTGCATCAATGAGTTTTTCAAATTCTGCAACAGAATAATATTTCCCTCCGGAAACATCAGCAATTTGCCGCAATGTGGAGATGTTCATTTTTGTATCCAAAAATTCTATAGATTGCTCACCAACAGAAAACCTTCCTTCTCCACTTTCTATACTTTTATTATTGTACAATCCAGTTGCTTTGTAGGAATACTCACCTTCGGGTAAATTTTCAAAACTTCCCTCATATCTTCCACTGCCAAGAGAAGAAAATTGCATTTCATACTGCTGCTGTGTTGAAAGCGATTTTGCTGTGAGTTGCACTTCTGCATTTTCTACCGGTTGATAATTTTCATTATACACTTGAGCAGTAAACTCAACTGGCTCACCCTGTGTAAATGTTTCTGCACTTGGTTCTACTCGAAATTGCTGAGATTGTTCTCGTGTAGTAAGCCAACGAATTGTGTTAGAAATCCATGCATTAAAAAAATCTGATGTCTCTTGAGAATTACTTGCTAAAAGTTTCCATCGATAAATTCCGTATCCCAGCACAGCGAAGGATTTTGTGTTATTGATATTGCGTGCAACGATTAACGGATTTTGTATGGTGATGTTTTGAATTTTTGTTGAAGCAAGAAGTGTTGCTTCCGGTTTTGTTTTATAAATAGAAAATGAAGAAAAAATCGGCGGGAGTTTTTCCCACACGGAAAACTCATTGCTTTCTATTTTGTTTAAAATGTGTTCTTGTTGCTTTTTGGGAATTGATGCAAAAACTTCTTGTTCCGTTGTTTTATCTTTTATAATAGTAAAGGGTAATAATGATTCTATAGTGCGAAGTTTTTGTACATTCACTGTTCTACCATCAACAAAAAAAATTGGTAACGAACGTTTTTTTACAACATCAGCAATGAGTTGAAGTGAATTTGTTGTTGCATTGTTTGGATAACCACATAAAATAATACAATCACTTTGAGAAAGTGTTTGCAAAAAATTTGTGATTTGTTGAGAATTTTGAATGGTAAATAACGTTCCATCATTTTTTTGAAGAAAAACTGTTGATTCAATATTATTATCTCGTTGTAAAGATTGTTCTATTGCAGAAACATCCGGGCTTGGTGCACCAGCAACAATTACAACTTTCATTTTCATTTTCAAAATTTTGATAACAGAAGATTTTGTATTGTTTTTTTCTGTGATTTCATTTTGTAAAGAAGAAACTCGAACACTTAATTTTTTCGTTCCTTCTTTTTTTGGAACGTACGAAAATTGTAGTGGATATTCTATTATTGTATTTTGTGAAGAAAGAGTGATGGTTTGTTGTGCAATAGATTTTCCATCTTCTAATAATGATACTGTGAGTTTTTGATTTGCAAAACCGCTCACCTTTATTGTTGCATCCACAGGAATTTTGGATTCAACATATCCGATAGAATTAACAAACATTTTTTGAACAGCAATATCTTTTTGTTCGGTAGAATCTCCAATACCAACAGTAAAAATTGGAATTGATGAACGTTCTGCCTGATATAAAGGATTTACTCCTGTATTATAGTTTCCATCACTTAATAAGACAATTGATTGTACGTTGGTTGCAGATTTTTCTTTTATAAAATGTAATGCAGAAGAAATATCCGTTGTTGTTCCGTTTATAAGAAGTGAATCCATTTGTAATGGTTTTACTTTTTGAGAAAAAGAATAATAATTGATATCTGCAACCGAAGAGAATTTTTTTAATGATGAATGAGAAATCAATGAACGCAGTTGTTGTTCACGATTTCCCGTTGCATCGGTAAGAGACATGCTGAATGAATTATCAACAAGAATAGTAACGGACGGTTTTACGACAGAGGTGGAAAACATGGTGAGAAGAGGTTCACATAATAATAAAAGCAATAATGATAATGCAATACTTCGTAAAAAAATAAGTATATATCTTTTTGCAGAAGAAACTGGTGGAATTGTATAACGATAAACAAAAAAAGAAATTCCTATAGCAGAAATAATGCAAAGAAGGATTATATAAAACGGTGTGTGAAAGAGGATGTTCATATTCGAATATTTTTAAACTATTCATCATCCTCTTCTTCATAATTAAACTCAACTTTACTTTGGATAATTATTTCATCTAAAATTTTGTTGAGATAATTTTGCTTTATCGTATTTCTAAATCGTTCAATAAGTATTGGAATATTTATCACTTCTTCAATGCAATCTATGTATTTATCAACAATAGATTTAATTGAATACGTTTTGTTTGCGTTATCACGAATTTTCTTTAAAAGGTCTTTTGTGGATTCAGTGGATTTAATGACAAAGGTAATTGGATATTTTTGAATTTTATCGATATCAAGAAAATATTTTTTGAAATCTAAAGTTTCTGTTACTTGAAAAAATCTGCCAAGTGGTTTCATCACAAAATCAATACCACCATCATTGGCATTCGTTCTTCCAGTTTTGTAAAGTTTTAGATTTTCTTTAGTAAGTTTATCCATTTCAAAACCCCAAATAATTTGTTGGTCATGATAATAATATTTGAGAATGGAATAACTGACAATTTCAAAAAGCCGTGCATCAACATTTTGGGCAAGTAAACTAATGATAAATTCTTCAACTTTTTTTGGTGATGTTTTTCCTATTTGTTGAAGTTCTTCACATGATTGTACAAAACGTTGAAAAGCATCCTGTTTTGTTTTTACATACTCATCAATAATTTCAATAATTGCTTTTGAAATATTGAAAGATGTTTTACCAATTTTTATTTTTAACAAATTTTCGTTGAACCAATAACGATTGGTTTCAAGATTGCGAAGTATTGGAATGTATTCAGAGTTTGGAAAGTATTTTTGGAATTCAGAATTCATGCGATTGTTCAATGCATGATTTTGAAGTTTGCTGCCGAAAGGTAATTCTCTTTGGCGTTTAAATAATGTTACAAAAGATGCACCTTCATATTTGGAGTAATTACTTTTTTTATCGTAACCCTTGGTGAGATAATCTTCAATGATAACATATATTGCATAGAGATTAGCAAAACTTGAACGTGATTTTGAACCTTTGTTTGCTGAACGAGTTTTTTCGTTGATGTATTGAATTATTTGACTCTTTTCGAAAATATCTTTGGCATTTTTGCCAAAATGTTTTTCTAAAATTCTTTCAATGTTTGCCGTGAATATATTTTCCATTCGAATCTTCAAATAATTTTAATGTATGTACCGTTGCTAATTTTTGTGTTTCAAATGTGCGAACTTCTTTTTGTAATTTTTCTCCTTTAAATTCATTTGCTAATTGCAACCTTCTTAATCCAATTTTTACATATTCTTCTTGCAATTCAATACCAATGGAATTTCTTCCGAGTTGTTTTGCAACAAAACATGTTGTAAATGTTCCAGAAAAAGGGTCCATCACCAAATCATTTTCATTTGAACTTGCTTTTATTATTCTTTCAAGTAACGCAATGGGTTTTTGTGTGGGATGATTTTCATATTCTTCCATACGATAACGAACTCTCGGAAATTCCCAAACATTTCCGGGAACTTTTTCTGAATTGTACACTGTGGGAACTGTTTTTCGATAATCAATTAGTTTACGTTTTGCACCGGTTTTTGCTTCTACTAAAATATTATCCGTATTAAACGTATAGTTATTTTTATCTTTTACACAAAATAAAATTGGTTCATACATTGAACCATAATATTTTTTTGCTTGAACACCAGAACTATCATAATACCATACAAGCCGAGAAAGTATGTGAAGTTTTTTGCGAAGATATATATCGAAAAAAGGCATGAACTGTGTTGCAGTCATAACATACAAACTGCCATTGGGTTTGAGTTTTTGAATACAAAGGTCAAGCCACTTATAACACCAATTCAAATACTCTTCTTCGGTTTCCCATTTATCTTTATGTCCATTAAAATTTTTGCCGATATTATAAGGTGGGTCAGCAAAAATTAAATCCACTGAATTATCAGAAATTACGGTTAACGCTTGTACAGCATCACCATGAATAATTTTATGTTGTGTATTTCCGAATGTTTCCATTGTTTAAAAAGTATGAATGACCCTACAATATACAACTTTTATTCATTTGATAATTCTTCTTGCACATCATCCCACGTTTTTTCAGATAATACAGATTTATAACGTGTTTTTTTCTTCTTGCTATATTCAAGAATATATTTTGCTCGTTCTTCAGAATCCGGATGCGTGCTTATCCACGATAAGTTTTTTAGCAACTCTGGTTCTTCGGTGGACATTCTATAAAGAAAATCCGCGAATGGTTCCGGATTTATGCGAGCACTCACTAAATAATCTACTGCAACAATATCTGCTTCTTTTTCTAATTTTCTATCAAACGCAGAAGAAGAAAGTGTTGATACTGCTTCTTTCACTATTTGCGTACCGCTATTTCCACCAATCATTGAAAGCAATACAGAAAGTCCAAATTCTTTCACCAATTTTTTCATAACGTGACGATGGGTGATATGAACAATTTCGTGAGCAAGAACTCCGCTGAGTTCTTCATAATTTTCAGATTCTTTTATCAATCCGGTGTAAACAATAACATGTCCGTTTGGTAAAGCAAAAGCATTCACTTCATCTTTTTCTAAAATATGAACTTTGATAAATTCTCTTTCGATAGAATTTTTTGAACACAGTGCTGTTACAATAGTATCAAGAGCATTCACAACAATTGGATTGGTATTTTCTTTTTGTGATTGTTGAAGAAATTCCCAAAACAAATCTCCTAATTTTTCTTCTGTTGTATCTTTGGTTTCTTGAACGTTCAATATTTTTACCCAATTAATATTGGAGAGTCCGAACCATAAAGCAAAAAAAAGCGTAACCATAATTACGCTTTCTAAAAGTGTTACTTTGTATTTCATAGTGTGAATTTTTTTATTGTGCTTTACAAATTAAGTGTGTTAAACCGCCGTAGGACCACCATTCTACATGAATTCCTTTTCTTGTTTGAACAGCAGTGTACATGGTCATAATAAATTCAACAAGATTAAAAATAATTGCGGTGATAATATAAGCGATATACATATTAGTTACTGTTCCTTCAAAAAAAATAATGGAGACTGTCCACCAAAATCCGCAACTGTTAATAAAGAACATAGAAATTTGCGATAACAATGCTTGGATACAATGCCATCGAACAAAATATGTTCCTTTTCTATTACCAATATAAAAGAAAAATGTTGCGAGAAGATTTATTATTGGCAATGGCAACCCTGCTATTAAAGAAATCAAAGACATCAAATAACTGTTTGATGCTTTTTCTGCTTCATGTTCTCCTGGTATGTATTCAAAAGGATGTGTTTTTATCATAATTTTTTGTAATATTCAGGTTTTATTTGTTAATACTATTGCATAGTGTCGTTTTATTAACTATTTATGTTGTGATTATTAATAATACAGCCTTTCATTTCTGATGATAGGCTAAGAATGGTTTAAGTGTTGATGGTTATGGATTTGAAAACGTCAGTTCCAATGCAATGTTAGTGCTTCGGGCATTTAATTGTGGAGCGTTTTTGTCATTTTATAATTCGTCAATTCAAACTCTCTAATTGTCACACGTTGTTCCTTTATTAATTTGAAACCTACTTTCTCAAAAAAAGGTATTGCAGTTTTACTAACATCAGATGTTAAAATATCTTGTCGTTGTCGCTTAGCTTCTTTCTCAATTTCGATGAAAAGTTCAAATGCAATTCCTTGTCGTTGATAATCTTTATGAATATACAAAAGGTCAAGATAGTTTCCGTTATCAAGTGTCGCAAACCCAACAATTTCGTTCTTATGCTCGGCAACCAACACAAATTGATTAGTTAAAATGTCTTGCCAACGCTTTTTATTGTCTATACTTGCTGTCCAAACGGAAATTTGTTTACCGTCATAATCTTTTTTACAAACTTCGTTTATTGTATCAACAAACAATGTTTGCAGATTGTCCAAATCGTTAATATTTCCTTTTCTAATTGTCATTTTTTAAATCTCGCTGTTTGACCGCCAACCCATAAGTATATAAATTACATATTAAGATTACATATTTTTATCACAATCCTTTAGTAATATTCCAAATCCAATTAGTAAGTACAATTAGTAATAATATAAATGTATGTTGTCTTTTTTTAAGAAATTGCTCAACAGCACCATAAAACCTATAAAATGTTTCTTTTCTTCTGATAAGGTCAAACACAATCCAAAAAGGAATACCCATCATCATTACAATAACATATCCAAAAGGATTAATGTGTAATGCTTCTTTGAAATTTCCTTTTCCTAATGCAAGAATTGCTCTTGTTGAACCACAGGAAGGACAGGGTATAGTGGTAAGTGTCTTGAACAAACAAATTGGAACTGAGTTTTTGTTTTGCTTTGTGTTTTGATTGTTAAGAGAAAAATACAACCAACCATACCCTGTAAGAGAAACTACGAGCAGTACTGTATAGAGTGTAATGACTTTTTGAGAAAACATTATTACATCATCACTTGTTGAAGTTTTGCCATATTTTTTTCTCTTGTTGCACCCATAATCATAAACCAATCGATGATTTGCCAAATCCCCAATCCGCCGCAGGTGAGAAGTTTTCCAATTCCTAATCCAGTATCACCAATCATAAATCGGTCAATACCAAGTGCACCGGCTAATATCGAAACAATTAAAATCATGGTTGGGTCTTTAAATTGAAGTACTTGAACAGCAGCCCATTTAGAGTCATCTAACTGTAAAAGGCGTTCTCTGATTTGAACAACATGATGGCTTTCGAAAAATTTGCTGTTGCTCATGATAAACATGTCTACTTTTTGTGCATCCATAATAATTATGATTAAAAGGTTAATAAATTCCTACTCGTATGGCTTTTCGGTTTTCCGCCTGCGTTTTTTTATATGGTTTCACATCTCCATAGGTCGTACGCTAATGATTTTATTACTCTATCACTATTTCTTTTGCCTCAAAATCAGTCATAGTTAATGTAAAATTATGATTTCTATTGTTGTTGTCAGACTCGAAAGAAATTTCCCAAAGAAATGGTTTGCTTTCGCATCTTGGAAGCGATAAATACACTGGTTCAAATTCTTTTTGAAAATCCTTTATTTTAAATCCTGATTTTTGCTTACTAAATTCGGCTTCTATTAAAGGTATAATTGTTGTAGAAAACTTAGCATAATTATCTTCAATACTTTTAAAAAAATCAATTTGCTTTTGTGTCGGACCAGATACGCTTCCATCAATTCCAATTTCAATTATTTTGTTAGAAGGTTTAAAATGCCGCCTACATTCAAAATAACTCCTTGACTGGTCTTTTTTGATTTCAATGAAGAGCATAGTCCCGAAAAAATCATTTTCAAGTTTAATTGGTTTGCCAAATATAAAATCTAATAATCCCATTGTATCTTTTTTATTATTGTTATTAGTTTTAAATATATAAAGTATCTATAAAAATTACTTCATCAACACCAATTTTTTTACATCGCAAAACATTTCTATCATTTTTCCAATAAAGAATTTGGTAACATCAATAAAAAGGGGATGCTTAATTCATATTGTACTTCATAATAGTTCACACCAATTTTTAAATTTTTATAGTATGTTGGTCTGTTATCCCAATAATTTTTTTCTGATGTGATGAACCAAGCATTGTCACCAAGTTTCTTTGCTAAAAACCATTTTTCTAGTAACCGAGTTGCTCTTCCGTTGCCATCAATAAATGGATGTATGTTCACAAAAACGAGGTGGATATAGGCAGCATAATACAATATTTCTGTTGTTGTGAGTTTGCTTTTTAGCAACACTGAAATATCTCCAAACAGTTTTTCCAATTCGCTTTTTATCAATTCTGGCTCAACTACTAAATAGATGAGTTGTCCTCCACTTCTCACACCCACTTTTACGTTGCGAATTTTTCCTCGTTCTTTTTTTATGAGTAATGATTGCGTTAATATTTCGTGTGCTTTTAAAATGTTGTGAAGAGAGAGTTCATTTTCCCTTGCGAATTGATATGCAACAATAAGGTCTTCGATTTCCTTTATCTCTTTTGTTTTTAAATGCAGATTGAACTCGCTTGCTTTTAGGTACGTATCAAAACTTACTGTGTTTCCCTCAATATTAGAAGAATGCACGGCAGAATTTGCCAGATAAAATTTGAAATCTTCAACGGTCTGCGGTTTTTTATTGATAGAAGCCAATGTAGCGTCAACATCTACTGTAAGATGTTTTTTATAGTTGTCAAATAAATCCTGTCGTAATATTTTAAATGGAAAAGTCATAAGTTTATTTCATCAACACCAATTTTTTTACCGCACTAAACTTTCCGGAAATCAATTTATAAAAATATACTCCGCTTGCCAAATTGGAAGAGTTAAATGTAACAGATTTTGTTCCTTTGTCTTGTTCTTCACGTACCAATGCTTGTATTTCTCTTCCCAAAATATCATACACTTTAAGAGTAGTAAAATTTTTCTCTTCTAATGTATAACGTATCGTAGTAAATCCATTAAATGGATTCGGAAAATTTTGTTCTAAAGAAAATATTGTTGGAGTGATTGGTGGTTCTGTAACTTCACCTGTTATATCAAATAAAATATTCGGTGCTTGATATGGTGTTTTGTAAATTTTTTCTGTTGCATCTTTTGCTGTAACATAAAACTGAATTTTTCCACTGGAACTTTGTGCAGAAAGTGTTGCAACATATTTTCCGGAAAATGTTGCACCATCGAATGTTTCAGAAAGTGTCATTGGTACAGAAGAAAAATTTATTCCATTATCTATTGTATACAATAATTCTATAGAATCTTTTTTGATTATAGATTTTGAAACAACATATATTCCCACAGAATATGTATTATCAACATTTTTTATAATTTCCGGGTCAGTACTCATCACTAATCCATTATAAAGAATTGCATCGTACGCATTAATAACTCCCCAGCCAATAGTATTATTAGGAGAAGAAAAATTGTTTGCTGTATTTCGCAATGCTTCTCGCACTTGAACCGGTGTAAGTTCCGGATGAGCAGAAAGAATTAATGCAGCAACACCAGCAGTTAATGGTGAAGAAAGCGATGTTCCTTGTGAAGTTCCATAAAGAGATTTACTACTATTTGCACAATACACACTCACGCCTTGGGCAACTACATCTGGCTTTATTCTTCCATCACTTGTTGGACCTACAGAACTAAAAGAAGCGTACGAACCATCATTATTGACTGCACCAACAGAAATAATACTATCAGCATCGGCAGGAGATGTGAGATAATGCCAACTTCCATTTCCTTCATTTCCCATACTGTTGCAAAGTACAACACCTTTTCTTGCAGCAATCACGGCGGCTTTGGTTGTTATTGCTGTACGTCCATCCATATCTTGATACGTGTAACTTTGCTGTCCGTTATCAAATTCACTGTATCCCAACGAACTGTTTACTACATCAACACCATTTTGCTCTAACCATTCCATTCCGGCAACCCAATTATCTTCTTCAACATTGGTTTCGGTGGGGACGTATTCCGTTTTTGCCAACATAAAACTTGCTCCAAATGCCGGACCAATTAACTGACCGTCTTTATATCCACCAACAACAGAAAGCGTTGATGTTCCATGAGCGTCTTGATTGCTTGCATCACCAGTTTGATTTTCTGTTACATCATCTTTTTGAATAAAATCGTACTCTTTGAGAATTTTCATGTTTTGTAATGCTTCATGTGTTTTCCATCTGAAACCAGAATCTAACATTCCAACCAAAACACCACGTCCCGTAATGCGAAGATTATGAACATCCGGCACTTTGATTTGGTCATTTTGAGCAAATGATACACCGTAATTATGCAACGTTGATGTTTTTTTTGATAAAAAAGATTGTGATGCTGTATCTAACAAGGGATTTTTTCCACTAAAAGTTCGTACGCGCTCAATATTTTTTACAAAAGGAAATGCAAGAACAATATTTTTTTGTTCTTCAGTAAGATTTGCTGTTGCAGCATTAAACCAACGAGATGTGTTAAGGATTTCAATCCCTTTTTCTGATAATTGCTGAAGATAGAATGATGAAACCGGCAAATCGCTTTCATCAATAAGAGTGTTCGCTTTCATTTTTTCACGGCGAGATAACGCTCGTTCTGAAATTTTTAGAGAGTTAGTGATTTCTTTATCCTTAAAAAATATCCAATATTTTTGAGCAAAAATATTTTGCGTAAAAAGAAAAACGAAGATTAATAGAAAGAATTTCATAGTATTTTCCTTTTATGAATTATCAATATACAATCTATCTATAGATATTGTCAATAAATGCTGTGAATATCATAAAAATCTTTTAAAAAATCCCATAATTTGTTTAAATATAACGTTTTACAAAGATGTTTCCGGCTTCCTTGACACCCTATTCTAAATTCTTTATATTGTCTAACAATAGGTTCATCATTTAATCATATAATCATAGTTAAAGAAAACCATGGAAGGTAACTTTTCAAACCGCGTTCAAGACGTCATCCGACTAAGCCGTGAAGAAGCAATCCGTTTAGGTCACGATTATATTGGAACCGAACATCTTCTTCTTGGAATTATCAGAGAAGGTGAAGGAATTGCTATAAAAACACTCCGCAACCTTGGCTGCGACCTCTATAAATTAAAAAAAGCCGTTGAAGATAATGTACGCACATCCGGTGGAACACTAACCATTGGCAATATTCCCCTTACAAAACAAGCAGAAAAAGTTTTAAAACTTACGTATTTAGAAGCAAAACTTTATAAATCCGATGTTATTGGAACAGAACATCTTCTCCTTTCACTTTTACGAGATGATGATAATCTTGCAGCACAAGTACTCCATCAATTTGATGTTCATTATGATAGAGTTCGACAAGAATTAGATAACATCATCAGTGGAAAGCCAACAACTCCACAACAACCATCAACACACACAGAAAAAAAACAAGAAAAATCTAAAACACCAGTGTTAGATAGTTTTGGAAGAGACTTAACAAAACTTGCGAATGATGGAAAATTAGACCCTGTTGTTGGACGTGAAAAAGAAATCGAACGCGTTGCACAAGTACTCAGCCGAAGAAAGAAAAATAATCCTGTATTAATTGGAGAACCCGGCGTTGGAAAAACGGCGATTGCCGAAGGACTTGCTATTCGCATCATTAATAAAAAAGTTTCCCGCGTTTTGCATGATAAACGTGTGGTAACACTCGACCTTGCTTCTATGGTTGCTGGAACAAAATATCGCGGACAATTTGAAGAACGCATGAAAGCCGTGATGAACGAATTAGAAAAATCCAAAGATGTAATTTTATTTATTGATGAACTTCACACCATTGTTGGTGCCGGCGGAGCGTCCGGTTCACTGGATGCTTCCAACATGTTCAAGCCCGCACTTTCCCGCGGAGATTTACAATGTATCGGTGCAACAACGTTGGACGAATACCGTCAATACATAGAAAAAGATGGTGCGTTGGATAGACGTTTTCAAAAAATTATGGTGGACCCAACTTCTGTGGATGAAACAATCCAAATACTCACCAATATCAAACATAAATATGAAGAACATCATGGAGTTCGTTATTCCACCAAAGCAGTAGAATCCGCTGTAAAGTTAAGTGACCGTTACATTACTGATAGAAATCTACCAGATAAAGCGATTGATGTTTTAGATGAAGCCGGAGCAAGAGTACATCTTGCCAACATTATTGTTCCAAAAGAAATTTTAGAGTTAGAAGGCGAAGTAGAAAAAATAAAACTTTCTAAAAATCAAGTAGTAAAAACGCAAAACTTTGAAGAAGCTGCTCGTCTCCGAGATTTAGAAAAAAAATTATTAAGTGATTTAGAATTAGCAAAACGAGAATGGGAATTAAAAGCCCATGCAACAATTTATGATGTGGATGAAGAAAAGGTTGCCGATGTTGTTGCAATGATAACAGGAATTCCCGTTAATAAAGTTGCAGAATCCGAAACAGAAAAATTACTGAAAATGGATACCATTCTTCGTTCGCAAATTATCGGACAAGAAGAAGCCATCACCCAACTCACTAATGCCATCCGCCGTACACGCGTTGGTTTGAAAGACCCAAAACGTCCAATCGGTTCATTCATCTTTTTAGGACCCACTGGTGTTGGAAAGACTGAAATGGCAAAAGCACTTGCTCGTTATTTATTTGATTCCGAAGAATCTCTCATCCGCATTGATATGAGTGAGTATATGGAAAAATTTTCCGTTTCTCGTTTAGTTGGTGCACCTCCGGGTTATGTTGGATATGAAGAAGGCGGACAGTTAACAGAAAAAGTTCGTCGCAAACCGTATTCTGTTGTATTGTTAGATGAAATTGAAAAAGCACATCCCGATGTTTTTAATATTCTTCTTCAAGTATTAGATGATGGAATTTTAACCGATAGTTCCGGAAGAAAAGTTGATTTCAAAAATACCATTCTCATCATGACCTCAAATCTTGGAGCACGAGATATTAAAGCAACAAAGGGCTTTGGCTTTGGAGAAGAAACAGTTGATGATAAATACAAAAATATGAAAGGAACAATTGAAGAAGCGGTAAAACGCACATTCAATCCGGAATTTCTCAATCGTATCGATGATATTCTGGTATTCCATCCGTTAGAAAAAACAGATATTGTAAAAATTATTGAAATTTCTTTGAAGGATTTATTCAAACGAATGACATCAATGAATATCACTATTGAAATGAATAAAGCCGCAAAAGAATTTCTCGCAGAAAAAGGTTATGACCCTATCTATGGAGCAAGACCTTTACGACGTGCTTTACAAAAATACGTAGAAGACCCTATTGCTGAAGATATTTTAAAAGGGAAATTTGGTGAAGGAAGTATTATAAAAGTACAATTCAATAAAAAAGAAGAGTTATTGAAATTTTCTGAAGGAAATAAAGAACGTCAAACAAAAACAGGAACCACCGAAGAACTTCCGCAAGAAGATGTTGTATGATTTTTAATATTGTAATCAATAAAACAAAGCCCAAGAAATTTCTTGGGCTTTGTTTTATTTTATAGAAAACTTTTACAATAAATAAATACAAAATTATTTATGAATGGGCCACTTTTAACCCTTGATACATTATTAGAGCATCCAAAAGAATTCATCAATTTATTCTCTCAGTGTTACCCTTTATCAAAAAGATTATTAGAACAATATAAAGATAAGTGGGATTGGTGGAGGATTAGTTGGAATAAAAACATTATATGGGACGAGAATTTACTTGAGCAATTAAAAAGTAACTTGAATTGGAAAACATTAAGCAATAACACTTCCATTCCATGGGATGAAAATTTTTTAGAAAGATTCGAAAATAAATGGGATTGGGGTTCAATATCATCCAATGAAACCATCCCTTGGTCTCCTACTTTGATGCTAAAATTTAAAAAAAATATAAAGTGGACTTTATTAGCAAGGGTGATTGCCAAAAACTATTCTCCCATCAATCATTACAATATATATGAAAGTTTTTTTACTTATGGTTCTAATAAAGAAAAAAAAACATCTTCTTTACCTCATTACAAAAATATAGCAAGTTTTTTATTTGACTCTCCGATAAAAGAACTTTTTCAATACATGCCAAAAGTAGACTTTTCTCATCAACTTGATATGGAAAAATTTGCTGAACAATTATCACAAGAAGGATGGCGTTGGCTAAGTATTTATGAGGGTTTTCCATGGACAAAAGAATTTATTCGGAAACATTCAAATAATTTAGAATGGAATTTTCTTAGTGAAAATATTAATCTTCCTTGGGATATGGAATTTATAAAAGAACATGAAAATAAATGGAATTGGAAAAACCTTAGTAAAAATGAGGGATTACCATGGTCTAAAGAATTATTAGAAAAATATAAAGATAAATGGGATTGGGAATCCTTAGGTAGAAAAAGACTTCACAAAACGAAAAAAGATATATGGATTGATGATTATATTATCCCATGGGATGATATATTAATAAGTACCTTTGCAGATAATATTTATTGGGGAAGTATTATTTGGCAAGATGGTGGGTTTGAATGCTTAAGTGGACTTATTAATCACCCATCCATTAAATGGACATCAATACTATACAAAAAATGCAATAATGCCATTATCAAATTTTTTAAATTATTACAAAAAGAAAAACAATTTTATTTAGACAATGCAGAGACAAATTTATTCTTTTATTGGAACACTGATTGCAAACTTAATTGGACGTACTATCAAAGTTGGAGTAATTGGGAAGGTAAAGCAAACTGGTCTGTAGATTATTTAAAAATGCTCATACAACAAAAAAAAGAAAATCCTGATATCGAATATATAAATTGGGACATGGTTAGTTTTTCTATAGAGTTTTTTAACAATATAGAATTGATTGAATTTATGGAAGTGTGTGAAGATATCAATCTTATCAAAGAATGTTTTACAAGTGGAAATATTTATTTTTTTGAAAAATATGTGGAAAGATTTCTAAATAATGAATATTGTTGGCGAATTTTAAGCCGTAGTAACCATTTTCCATTTGATGAAACTCTTTTAAAAAAATATGAATCTTTATGGGATTGGCAATCATTAGCATCCAATAAAAGTTTACCTGCTAACATTATAGAACAGTTTGCTTATAAGTGGAGAGAAAAATCTGATTGGTATTTTCTGTCTCAAAATCCTAACCTTACGCCATCCCTTATTATACAATTCGAAGAAAAATGGAATTGGAGAGAACTTCAAGAAAACCCTTGTCTAACTCCAGAAATTATTATCAAATACAAAAATAAGTGGGAGTGGTTTACTATTATGAGAAAGCATCATCATAAATTATCAATAGACGTATTATCTCAAACAAATAATACAACATATTGGGAGTTAATATTTCATCAAACTAAAAATATCAAAGAAATAATAAGTGAAGAATTGTTAGAAAAGTTTTTAATTGCCTTTGATACTAAATAAAAACAATATGATACGCTACCTCACATCAGGAGAATCACACGGACAAGCATTAGTTGGAATTGTTGAAGGAATTCCCGCCGGAGTAGAAATTTCAACAGAGTACATCAACCACCAATTATGGAGAAGGCAGCAAGGATACGGTAGAGGTGGAAGAATGAAAATCGAAAATGACACCGTAGAAATTCTTTCCGGAATCCGTTTTGGAAAAACCCTTGGCTCACCAATTGCACTTCTCATCAACAATAATGATTGGAAAAATTGGGCAGAAAAAATGTCTGTAGAAAGAAATGAAAACTCTACAGAAAAAATTACCATTCCACGTCCCGGACATGCAGATTTAGTAGGAATGCAGAAATATCAATTTGATGATATTCGCAATGTGATTGAACGAGCAAGTGCAAGAGAAACTGCAATGCGAGTTGCATGCTGCACTATTATTAGAAAATTTTTAGAAGATGTTGGAATTTTTGTTGGAAGTCATGTACTGAGCATTGGTTCAGCCGAAACTTCCAACAGAAAAAATATTGATGCGTTAATAAAAAAATATACGATAGCCTCTTGCGGAGCATACAAAGTAACTGAAGAAGCCGATACATCAGAAGTGCGAATGTTAGATAAAAAAATTTCTCAAAAAGCAATTTCGCTAATAAAATCTTGTAAGAAAAAAGGTGATACGTTGGGAGGAATTTTTGAAGTCATTGTAACAGGTGTTCCCATTGGTTTGGGAAGTTATGTTCATTATGATAGAAAATTAGATGGACAACTTGCACAAGCACTCATGTCCATACATGCAGTGAAAGGAGTAGAAATTGGGAATGGTTTTGAAAATGCAAAAAAATATGGCTCGCAAGTTCATGATGAAATTATTCTCGATGAACATAATAATATTGTTCGTCCAACAAACAGAGCCGGCGGATTAGAGGGTGGTGTAACAAATGGAGAAATGATTATTCTCCATGCTGCAATGAAACCAATTTCTACATTAGCAAAACCGCTTCGTTCTGTAGATATGCAAACAATGAAAAACGTTCAAAGCCGTTATGAACGTTCTGATGTTTGTGCTATTCCAGCATGCTCTGTTATTGCCGAAGCAGTCATTACTCCAGTTTTAGCAAACGCCTTTCTGGAAAAATTTGGTGGGGACTCTCTCAAAGAAATTCAAGGAAGATATAAGAAAAAATAAACCATGATTTTTAGGATAAAAAGATTACCACGATTTAAATCATTACAAATAAAACAAGACTGCAAAAGTTTTGAAAACTTTGGTAGTCTGAATTCTTAGCCAAAAACAAAAAAGCGGATTATTCATCCGCTTTTTTTACATCCATATAATTTCCATCATCCATAGTTCTATTCATTCGGAATCTGCATTGCAATAAATCGCGAAGCACCATTCGCATCTTTAATACGCAGCATCAGTGCATCTCCTGCTTTTTTGGATTGAATAATTTTTTCCAAATCTTTTACAGAAGAAACTGCTTTTTTATCTGCTTCTACAATAACCGTATTTTCTCGCAAGCCTCTATTAAAGGCCTCACTGTACATTTTAACATTAGTAACAGTAACATCTCCTAATTCTTTTTTTGTTTCTGCATTAGATTTTTTTACTGTGAATCCCAATTTCTCAAATGTAGCAGTTGAAGTAGTAGCATTATCACTTTCTTCAGAATTATTATCCTCATCATTTGAAACAGAAATTTTATCATTAGAACGTGCTTTGAGCGTTACAACTTTTTCAATCTTTTTTTCATCTCTCCACACTTGCAATGTTACTTTTTCTCCTGGATGTTTTGTTGCAACATAGGATTGCAATTGATTTGCGGTATTTACTTCTTTTCCATCGACAGAAAGAATAATATCTCCCGCTTTTATCCCTGCGGATTTTCCGGCACCACCATCAACTAAATCTTGCACCATCACACCTTGAGCTTTTTCTAATCCATTGGCTTTAGCAATGGTTTCATCCACAGTTTGGATTTGCACACCAATGTAACCGCGTTCAACTTTTCCGTGAGCAATTAAATCTTGTGCAACTTGTTTTGCAAGATTGATGGGAATTGCAAATCCATATCCTTGATATCGTGCGTTGGTTGTTGCAATAGCAGTGTTTATTCCAATCACCTCACCGTAAATATTTACTAATGCACCACCACTGTTTCCGGGATTTATCGCTGCGTCTGTTTGAATAAAATTTTCCACACCATAACTATCTCCAATAATTCCAATTTGGCGACCAATGTAACTTACAATTCCCGCAGTAACGGTGGAGCTTAATCCGAGTGGATTTCCAATAGCAATTGCCCATTCTCCAACTTGTACATTATCAGAATTTCCTAACATTGCAACAGGTAAATTTTTTGCATCTATTTTTATTACACCAACATCGGTGAGCGGGTCTGTTCCGATAAGTTTTGCTTTAAAGCGTCGTGAGTCATTCAATACCACTTCAATACCATCATCAGCGGCTTCTTGCACAACGTGATTGTTGGTAAGGATGTATCCATCTTGAGTTACAATAACTCCAGAGCCGGCTCCTTGTGTTTGTTCATCTCCTCCTTCAGGAACACGGAATCGAAAATCCGGAAAGAATTTAAAAAAGTCATTCATATCTCCACCAGAACGTTTTTTTGCTTTGGTTGTTACAACAACCGAAACCACTGCAGGCGTTGCTTCCTTTGCAACCATAATAAACGCATTGTTGGCTGCTTGTAAATCTGCATTAACTTTTTTTGGAGAACGTTCTGCTCCCAACGTTACTGTTTTATTTTGTCCGTTTGTATTGATGACAAATGTTGTACCGAAAAGAATTCCAACAATAATAATAATTGTTGAAAGGAAATATGATTTTTTCATAATGATTATACCTTAATGATAAAATGAATGTAATAATGATAATGAATGTAAATTTTTTGTTTCCTCTATATGATAGTGCATATAAGAATGAAGTATTGATGTTAATGATTTTTGCAAGGATGATGAAAGTTCTTGTTCGTAAATTGCGGAAAATGTATTTGAAGCAAAAAAAGAAAGTAATGAAAAAATATTTTGCGGAATTCCTATTCCACCTTTATGTGTTTCATGACATTGCGAACACATTACCGCATCACGAGAAAGAAGAAGATACACATGAGAAGAATTTTGATGAAGATTTTTTTTGCAGTGTGAACACTGTTGCAGTTCCAACCCAAAACCAAAGTGATGAAAAAGTTGAAGTTGAAATGCAATAATAATATTAAAAAGATTTTTTTCTGCTGTGTTAATAGAATGAAGTGCGTTGGTTAATAGTTGAAAAATTTCTTCATGTTCTTCTTCATCGTGCATGACTTTGTTGATGAGTTCCACTAATGCTAAACCAATGAGCATTTTCTCCGAATGAGAAAAAAGATGTTTTTGCGGCTGAACTATTTCACTTTTGGAAAGTAAGTACAAAGTCTTTTGTTCTTTTTTATAAAAGACAACAGAACTATATGTTAACGGCTCTAACGATGCACCAAATTTATTATTCAACGTTCTTGCTCCTTTAGCAATCACTTTTATTTTTCCGTATTTGCGAGAATAGAGTGAAACGATTTTACTGGTATCACCATATTTCATAGAATGAAGCACAACGGCTTCTGTGGAAACTATCATAATAGACGATGGTGTTTTATTTTTGTTCCGTTAAAATTGTGATAATTCTCTAAACGCTTTTACTCGTTCTTGAATTTTTTCTTCGGTAAGATTTCGCAAACCATTAACACCAATTTTTTCTACACAAAATGATGCCATTGCACTGCCATACATAACGGCTTTTTTCAAATTATTTGAGGAAATATCATTGGTTTTTGCAAGATAACCAATAATACCGCCGGCAAATACATCTCCAGCACCAGTTGGGTCAAAAACATTTTCTAACGGAAGTGCCGGTGCCACAAAAATAGAACCATTGGTGAAAAGCAATGCACCATGTTCTCCTTTTTTAATAATGAGATTTTTTGCACCCATTCCCATAATTTTTTTTGCAGCACGTACTAAATTTGGTTCATCACTCAACAATCTTGCTTCGGATTCATTAATCACCAAAATATCCATACAAGCAATAACTTTTAATAAATCCGCACGTTTTCGTTCAATCCAAAAATTCATTGTATCACCGATAATAAATTTTGGTTTTTCTAATTGTTGAAGAATATTATATTGTAAAACTGGGTCTATATTTCCCAAACACACATAGTCACTTTTTTTGTATGATGCTGGGATTTTGGGATTGAATGTTTCAAAAACATTTAAGTGAGTAAAAAGTGTATCTCGCGTATTCAAATCATAATGATATTTGCCTCCCCAACGAAATGTTTTTCCGCCTTTTACTATTTCTAATCCTTCCGTATCAATTTTTCTTTCTTTAAATAATTGAAATCCTTCTTGCGGAAAATCATCTCCAGCAATTCCAACAAGTCTTACAGAATCTGTAAAATAACTTGCTGTTAGTGCGATGTATGTTGCTGCTCCGCCAAGTGCTTCGTCAGCACTGCAAAACGGCGTTTCGATAGTATCTAATGCAATGGAACCAATTATTAACAAACTCATTATAGTTTTTTCCTTTTATTAGTTAATAAATTTTCTCGCTACTTGCGAAAAGGTAATTGTCATTCCCGCGAAAGCGGGAATCCATTTTTTTTAGATTCCCGATAAAAACGTTCGGGAATGACGCAAACTCAATAGAGATTAAAAAATTTGAATTTCTGAAAACTCCGCTGCTTTTTTTCCCTGCACAATATACAAATGTGTGAGTTCTAATGCTCGCACCTGCCCATGCCACACCATTAACTCTTTTGCTTTTTCAAGATTACACCATTGAAATGCAGAATGTTCGATTGATAATTTTGGTTCTACAAATGGAACTTGTGCTACAAAAACTGGAGTGTGATGAATAGTATTATTATGTGAAGAATAAAATATATTTACATGATGAAGATTCCAAAATTTTTGCGGAGTGAAGCCTGTTTCTTCTTTTAATTCTCGCAATGCTGCTTGTATGGGGTTTTCTTTTTCTTCTATTGAGCCAGTAACTATTTGCCAAATGTTTGGATAAAGTTTTTTTTCTTTTGAACGACGAAGAACTAAATACTGCGGCGTACTTTTTGAAAAAGCGAATACACATACTTCTATTGTTTGGCAAACAAAATTAGTCATATTTTTAACAAAAAATTTATTTTCAATTCCTACAATTTGAACATACAATGATGTCATGCTGACGAATGTCAGCATCTTATAAGATACGATGACAGTTTTCAGAAATCTCTTAATGAATTCTTTAATCCTACAATTTCTTTTTCTGTTAGTGAACGAAATTTTCCAACAGCAATATTTCCCAAATATAGTGTGCTAATAGATTTTCTATGAAGCGAAATAATTGGATGTCCGATTGCTTCAAACATTTTTCGGAGTTGACGATTTTTTCCTTCGGTAATAGTAATTTCACATTCGGTTACTTGTTGTTTTCTTTTAATATTTGAAATTTTTGCTGGAAGGGTTTTATAATCTTCTATGAGAATTCCATTTCGCAATTCTCTAAAAGATTCATCCGCAATTATTCCTGTCGCAACAACAAAATACATTTTTGGAGATTTATATTTTGGATTTGTTAAACGTTCTCCTAATTGTGTATCATTAGTAAAAAGCAAGGCACCAGACGTATCTTTATCTAATCTTCCAACCGGAAAAAGAAATGTTTCTTGTTTTGGAAGATATTCATACACCGTTTTTCTTCCTTGTTCGTCACTTCGCGTTGTTACAACATCAACTGGTTTATGAAAAAGAAGATACTGATATTCTTTTTTCTTAAAAATTTTTTCTCCTTCTACAACAATAGAATCCTTATTCAAATCCACACGAAAATTAGGATTGGTTTTTGTGCTTCCATTTACTTGCACTTTTTTTTGTTCGATGAGTTGTGCGGCTTGAGTTCGTGAACAATATCCTAATTTAGAAAGTGCGCGGGCGAGACTTACATTTCGATGAGTTTGGTTCACGAGAAGTCTGCCATAATACTTTTTTCTAATTCTTTTGGTGTAATAGAAAAATCATCGAAAAACTTTTTCCAATTTTCTGTAATATTTTCTTCTTCTAACATGGTGATTTGGTCTTTAGAAATCGGAAAAAATTCATAACGTCCAAATAATGATGCTAAAATTTTCATCATAAACATTGGTTGGTGAAATTGAATTTTCTTTTTTCGGATTGCACTTCCAACAATATTTACTAATTGATTAAAACTATATCGATGTGGTCCGGCAACATCATACGTTACACCAATACTTTTTTCTGTGGAAAGTGATGCAACGATTCCTTCTGCAAGATTGTGTACTGCAATAGGCTGAAAACGATACTTTCCATTTCCAACAATTGGAACAAAAAACGGCATTAAAGAATGCAAGTCTTTAATAACATTAAGAAAATTTTTTTCTACACTTTTTTCATTTCCAAATACTACTGATGGGCGAAAAATTGTCCATTGCAAATCATTTTGCTTAATATATTCTTCTGCACGATATTTTGTTTGTTGATATAGTGTTTTTGCATTGGGTTTTACTCCTAACGCACTCATCTGTAAAAATCTTTTTACACCAACTTTTTTTGCCTCATCTACTAAAATTTTTGTTGCTTCAAAATGAATTTTTTCAAATGTAATTCCTTTGTGTGGAAATTCTCGTATTATTCCCAGAAGATTGATTATTGCTGTACAATTTTTAAGGGAGGTTTGATATGTTTCTGGTTTTTCTACTTCTCCATACACTAAAGAAATATTTTTTTTGATTTCTTCAGCAAGTTTATTTTCGGATTCTCTCCGTAATAAAATTGTAACATTATGTTTTTGTACAATAAGTTGTCGAAGAACCTCTTTTCCAATATATCCGGTGCCGCCAACTAAAAAAATATTCATAATTTTTCGGGAAAAGTTTTTCGAATATACGACCACAGAAAAAATAATAAGCATGATAACACGATATATTCGAGAAAACGGATTCCTAAAACAGAAAACCTATCTATCTTCTTTACCAATTCACCTTGAGAATTATAACAAGCAAATTCTTGAGTTATTTGTGTTGTTCCGGAAATGGGTGTAAATATATTTGTATCCCTTTTTAAATAAGTATCTGTAGAGCAATATATAAGCTCTATTGGTTTATTATAAAAATAATTTCCAGATTGGTCTATAGTTGTTCCTATAACAACAAAAAGCACTATCCCCAACCCTTTTGGCACAGCACCATCACTATTAGTTATAACTCGAAATGCAAAAAAACCTATAATTAAAAAAATAATGCTTGCTAAACCTTCAACGGAATTTGTACTTATTACAAAAAAGACACTTCCGCCCATAAATAAAATTATCCCTCCTGATAATAAAAAAATCCTTACCCAAGAAGGTAATTTCTTTATCATATTATCTGACCCTTTGAGAAAAACTGGATTTCCGCAAAAAGAGCAATATCGTGCATTAGGTGAAACTTCTTTATTACAATGCGAACAGATGGTCATATATTTTTCCCATTTTCAAGTTTATATTGAGCAAGCACCACTCCGCACGCAACGCTGGCGTTTAAGGATTCTGCTTTTCCAAATTTTGGAATGGAAATTTTCTCGTCCAACAAAGAAGAAATAGAAGATGAAATTCCTCGTGCTTCGCTTCCGATAACAATGAGTGATTTTTTTGACCATTGTGTTTTTTGTATTTCGGAAGAGGATTGTATTTCTGTTCCGTACGCTGTAAATCCAAAAGAACGAAAATCCGAAATCACATTTTCTATTTCAATATCCGTAATAATTGGGAGATGAAAAAGCGAGCCAACGGTGGAGCGTACTACTTTCGGATTATACAATTCTACACATTGCTTGCTTAACAACAGCATATCTACTCCAAACCAATCGCATGTGCGGATAATAGTGCCGAGATTTCCCGGGTCAGCAATAGTATCTAATGCAACAACAAGTGCGGAAGTTTGTTGAGAAAGCCGTGTGAGTTCGTGCGAGAAATCGTAATGTAATTTTTTTACAACAGCGATTATTCCTTGGGAGTGTTCGGTTTCACTAATGCTGGAAATTTCTTTTTCGGTGAGTTGAAAACATTCTAATGTTTTTTTTTGTGCGGATGAAAGTATGGTACGGTATTTTTCTTCTACATTGTTGTGAGAAAGTAAAATTTCTATTGGATAATGTGAGTGAACGATTTCTTCTACTGCTCGCCAACCCTCTACTAAAAATACTCCTTCCTTTTCACGATATTTTTTGTGAAGGAGTTTTTTAATGAAATTTTTTTTTGATTGGGTGAGCATGATAGTTTTCAGTTTTCAGTTTTTAGTTTCTAACCTAAATGCTTCGAATTGTTGTTCCCATTGCTCTCGTTTTACTTGTCCTCGTTTTCCATATTTTTTATCTAAAATTTGGTCTAACGTGGTGAGGTTTTTATTTTTTTTCATGATGATATTATTTTCAAGTGCGACTCCTACGGAGTCGTATGTATATAGTGAAATCTTTATCTACAAATATTTGACCCTTACAGGGTCACTGCTTAGTCAATTTATTATTGTTTTATAAATTCATATATACCTTTTACTATTTTCTTTGCATCATTTGCGTTTACAATTGCTTTTGTATGCACTAGTCTGTTTCTTGTGTTAGACCACATTTTGATTTTAATAAATTGTTCTTGTGTTATGATATTAAACTCTTTAGCTAGCATATAGATTGAATATGGTGCCGTCGTTTTTGAAGGAACGTCTTTAATTAATTCAACTCGTTGTCTCATATGAACTTCTAGTAAAGTCATTGCAGAAATAACGGCTGCCCGATACTCTTTCTTTTTTAAAAGTCTATTTGGTTCTTCGTCATAAGTTGTTTTCATTGGTTCAACTACATCTCTAAACCAATGTTCTATTCTTTCACTTAGCTCGTCTATAGCCTCAAATGGATTTTCAGGTCTTGAAAGGTAAAGTAGATTTTTTATATCCGCTGGAATGGGTGAGTTTTCAGAACGAATTATTAAAAGTCTATTTGTATGCTTGCTTTGACTTAATACAAGTCCAAGTTCAAACATCGTATTTTGAGTTGCAAGGTCAAGTACAATAAACTCTGCTTTATTTATTAATGCAGAAACCTTCGCTATCCAATTATCACCAATTGAAATTACATCGTCTGCACTAATTGGAACTAAACCTTTTGCAGCAGCAATTGGGAAAATATATTTTTTATAAAAAGGTAAGAGTTTTATTGGAATGGAGAAAAAGCACAACCTATTATTAGTGTCATCTGGAAGTGCTAATTCTGCCAAGGTGGCTTCTTCACTTACAGTCGGAAGTTTCAAAACTTCTTCATTCCAATAGTCCTTTAGTTCAATGAAAACATCTTCTAAAATTTTTGGATAGTCAGATGGATTTCCCTTAATATTAATGACTTTGACACCTCTACGTTCAAACCTTGCTTTTTCATGAGGAGAACAGTTTATTTTCAAAACATATGCTTGTCGTCTAAGATTTCCTAAGCGGTCTTTTATTACTTGCCAAATTTGCCTAAAATCCGTGTCATCCAAGCTATAACCGATAAATAACGGTGTTCTTGTGATAAGTAAATTAGCAAGATACGTTGCTAACATAGGATTTTTAGATAAAAACCTATCGTAATCTTCTTCGGTTACAACGAGTTTTGTTGGATGATGCAAGTCTCCGTGAAGTTTAAGAATTGTAATTCCATCACTTGAATTTGATATTGAAAGTTGGTCTTCATCAATTATTGGTCGGCAATATTTCGGAATTAATCCATAACCTTGTTCAAGTAGGAACTCAAAGTTTGTTGTACAAACAATATCAAACTGTAACTCACAAAACGCTTTATGTGTCTTTCCAGGTTTTACTGCATTAAGTAACAATAGTTCTGTTAGTTTTTCAACAAGATTGGTTCTTGAATACTCATGACAGTATGCAGAAATTGCGTCAATTGCATTTGTGTATTTATAGTCTTGAATGTCTTGAGCAATTGCTTTACCTAGCTCATCCCAGTCAAGCATTTTCTTGTTCTTTGGAATGTCGGCATTTTTTGAAAAACCAGCACCGATTATTGGTAAACACCGATTGCTTACCAAGTCTTGTAAGAATGGTTTCGGAAAATATTCGATGTATTTATATTTCTTCATTTTATGATGTTTGTCAATTTAAAATATCTGCTAAATATACAAATTACATATCAAAATTATTCTTATTCTACAAACTGAATTCCCGCGAAAGCGGGAATGACATTGTTTCTTTTTTTAAACAATTAAATAATTTTCAATTTTTACTTTTTAATTCTTCATTTTTAATTATTCCCCATACACACCCCACACACTTCGCAATACATCAGAAATTTCTCCTAAGGTTGCATAATTTTCTACTGCTTCCAAAATAAGAGGAATAACATTTTTTGTTCCTTGTGCAGCGGTTTTTAAATCCGCAAGTGCTTGTTGCACTTTTTTATTATCTCTATTTTTTTTGATTGCATTCACGCGGGCAATTTGTTCTTCTCGAATTTTTTCATCAATGCGGAGAAGTTCTTGTTGCTGCTGTTCTTCTATCACAAATTCATTTACACCAACAATAATTTTTCCCTTCATATCAATCGCTTTTTGATAGTGATAGGCACTTTCTGCAATTTGTGTTTGAAAATATTGCTGCTCAATTGCTTTTACTGCTCCACCCAGTGCATCTATTTTTTTTAATTCTTCTTTTACTTTTTGCTCAATTTCATTGGTGAGCGTTTCTACATAATACGAACCACCAAGCGGGTCAGCAGTATCGGTTACTCCGGATTCATATCCGATAACTTGCTGTGTGCGAAGTGCAAGCCGTGCGGATTCTTCCGTTGGCAATGCTAAGGCCTCATCTTTAGAATTGGTGTGCAGCGATTGGCATCCGCCTAACACTGCGGCGAGTGCTTGCAATGTTACTCGTGGAACGTTGGTATCAATTTGTTGCGCGGTGAGTGTGGAGCCGCCGGTTTGTGCGTGAAAGCGGAGTTTCATGGATTCCGGTGTTGCGGCGTTAAATTCTTCTTTCATGATGGTTGCCCACAAACGGCGTGCCGCTCGGAATTTTGCAATTTCTTCAAAAAAATTATTGTGTGCATTGAAAAAAAATGAAAGCCGCGGAGCAAATTTTTCTACCGAAAGTCCGGCGTGAATTGCTGCGGAAACATACGCTTTGGCATTGGCAAAGGTGAATGCGAGTTCTTGCACAGCGGTTGCTCCTGCTTCGCGAATATGATAACCGCTGATGGAAATTGTATTCCAACTGGGAAGGTGTTCGCTGCACCATGCAAAAATATCCGTAATTAATCTCATGGATGGCTGCGGCGGATAGATGTAGGTTCCGCGTGCAATGTATTCTTTTAAAATATCATTTTGGATTGTTCCGGAAATTTTTTTCAAATCTGCATTTTGTTTTTTTGCCAATGCAACATACATGCACAACAATATTGCTGCGGTGGAATTGATGGTCATCGAGGTGGTAACTTTTTCTAAAGAAATTCCATCAAATAAAATTTCCATATCAGCAAGTGTATCGATTGCGACACCTACTTTTCCGACTTCGCCTTCTGCCATTGAATGTGAGGAATCATATCCCATTTGTGTTGGTAAATCAAACGCAACGGAAAGTCCGGTGATGCCTTGTGAAAGTAAATATTTGTAGCGTTGGTTGGATTGCTGTGCTGTTCCAAATCCGGCGTATTGACGCATTGTCCACAAACGTGAACGATACATTGTGGGATACACTCCACGTGTAAAGGGATATTCTCCTGGATTTCCTGATTTTACATTATAGTTATCTTCAAATGGAAGATAATATTGCTGTATTTCTATTCCGGAATCGGTTTTCTTTTTTTTGGTGGACATTGTTATTGACAAAATTTATTGATGTATTGTATCAATGTTGTATCATATTGTAATTTTGGAGTTTCTTCTGGGTCTCCCAAGGTAGTATCTAATAATTCTTGTTTTTCAATATCAAAAGAATACCATCCCATTGTCATGGTCATTCCAACTTCTTCTATTGGATGTGGTAGATAATAAAGATGTGCAGTATAAAGTTTTCCATCGCTTTCTACATCTAAAACAATGTATGGGTCTATTTTTTTCTGAATTTCCGACACACTGAGAAAAATTGCTTTTACAACATCTTCACACTTTTTGAATTTCTTTACATCATATTTTAACATTTTTTTCGTAAGAAGAGAATCTGTAATTTTGTCGCTTTCGGTAATAATTTTCCACTTATTTTCTATTTTCATTAATACTAAATATGATGGGTAGATGGATGTTTTTCCTTTCAGAGTTACTTTTTTTGTAAAAGAAACTACAGCCCCATTTCCTCCATCTCTTTCTTCAATAGAAATATTATCATCTATGCTTTGTAGAAAGGTCGGATTTTTTTTGAAGAAATCTTTTTTGGCTTTTACACATTGGTTTGTTGTGTATTCTGTTCCATAAAACAAAACTTTTTCTCCGTAAAGTGATGAAAGTTTTTCTCTTTGATGTTCGGACATCACAGTATTCCATTGCATGACAAATGCTTTGATAGTATCATTGTGGGTTTGACTTTGAATTGTTCCACAAAGGGTTATTGCAAAAAAGAGCATGTTAATGATTTTTGTTTTCATTATATTTTTTCAAAAAATAATAAATGACTAGTGGTATAAAAATAATGAAGAAAAAGAAGATGTGAAAGACAAAATAAAGAATTGCTGTGATGGTGAGACTTGCTATAATAATGAGTGCAGAAATGAGGTATGTTTTTTGTTGAAGTGTCATGATAACTAAAAACTGGATTCCCGCTTTCGCGGGAATGACAATTCTTAAGTTTTTGAAAAAATTTATGATTTTAGTTTCAGTTTATCCAATTTTGGTTTGATGACTAATGCACAGTATGGTGCTTTGGAATTATTTCTATAATAATCTTGATGATAATTTTCTGCAGAATAAAATTGTGTGAGTGGTTGTATTTCTGTAACGATGGGTTTGATAAAATTTTTTGCGGTTTCTTTTTTAGATTCTTCTGCTATAGTTTTTTGCTTTTCATCATGATAAAATATTACAGAACGATATTGGGTTCCAACATCTTCTCCTTGTTGATTTAAAGATGTTGGGTCATGACATTGCCAAAACATTGTTAAGAGTTCTTGATACGAAATTACATTTGAGTCGTACGTAATTTGTGCAACTTCTGCATGTCCGGTAGTTCCGGTACACACTTCTTCGTAGGTTGGATTGGGTTTTGTTCCGCCTGTATATCCGGAAATAACGGAATGCACTCCTTGTAATTGTTCAAAGATTGCTTCGATACACCAGAAGCATCCGCCGCCAAATGTTGCTTTTTCCTGTGACATGGTATTAATTGATTTGTTTGTAAATGTGTTAAAAAATAAATCTACCATTGACAATAATTTTTGTTACTTAATAATATATTCTTTTAATTTCTTTCTTAACTTTTTTCAAACATAAAAATTTCTTTTTCAACATTTTCAGGATATATTGCATAATCAAATTGTGTCTTTGTAAAAATAAATATTAATCTCATAATTTCCCTATAAACCCTCCAAATCCAACTTTTTCAAAACAGGTGCTTTAAGATAGGTAACAAGTACCACTACTAACGTCATCACACCACCAAATACCACCGCGGGAACAGTGCCAAACCATTTTGCTGTAATGCCAGATTCAAACGCTCCAATTTCATTGGATGAACCAACAAAAATACTATTCACTGCGGAAACCCTTCCCTTCATATCGTCCGGCGTTAGCATTTGTAAAATAGTAGAACGAATAACAACGCTCACATTATCAAATGCACCACTTAATGCCAGCATTAATAATGAAAGATAAAAGTTTGTAGAAATTCCAAAAATAATAGTACACACACCAAATGCAGCAACGCAAAATAATAACGTCATTCCGGCATTTTCCACTGGTTTGCGGTACGCTAAAAAAATCCCTGTAATTGTTGAACCAATTGCTGGTGCGGCACGCAGCATTCCCAAACCTTCTGGTCCCGTTTTTAAAATATCCGAAGCAAAAATCGGAAGGAGAGCAACTGCACCACCAAAAAGCACCGCAAATAAATCTAAAGAAATCGCACTGAGAATAATAGGATTGCGAAAAACAAAACGAACTCCGGAAAATAACCGCTCTTGTAATGATTCTTCAGAATTATTGTTTTGTATTGTTTGCTGTATTTGAATACAATTAAAAATTATAATTGCACAAAAAAACAATCCTATAATAGTAAGATAAGAAACCGTTGCACCAAAAAATCCATACAAAAAACCGCCAATTGCCGGACCGGAAATTGCTCCTAAATGCCATGTACTGCTATTCCACGTTGAAGAATTAAGATATGCACTCTTTGGAAGAATTTGGGAAAGTAATCCAAAATTTGCGGGATTAGAAAATCCGCGAGCAATACCAGTAATAAAAATTGCTGCATAAATTGGGAGAGTTCCAAATTGAAGAAGAAAATGCTGTTGATGGTAACTAAACAATAATAAAATTATTGATGCAAAAAATAATACAACATAACTGATATTCACAATAATTTTTCTATTAACTCTATCAGCAATGTGTCCAGCATATAAGGAAACTCCAATTGCTGGTAACGCTTCCGCTAATCCGATAAGACCTAAAGAAAGTGCATCATTGGTAATAAAGTACAACTGCCAACCAACAATCACGGCTTGCATTTGCAGTGATAATGTTACTAACAATTTAACAACAAGAAATAATCGGAAATTTTTGTAACGAAGTGCTTGATACGGGTCGTGAGGATGTAAAGAATTACTCATAATGGGTCCACATTCGTAAAACTTTTACAATTTTTTCTGTTTCCATTACTTGATATACAAGCCGGTGTTGAATATTAATGCGGCGAGAATATGCACCCGATAAATCTCCAACTAATTTTTCGTACGATGGTGGGTTTTGATATGGATTTTTTCTAAGTAGTTCTAGTAAAGTTTCTACTTTAGCACGTAATCCAGCAGAAGAAATCTTTTTCGCATCTTTTTGTGCTTGTTTTGTATAAATTATTTTCCACATCACCAATGCAACTCTGTTGAACATTCATGTATTGGTGTTTGCAAACCTTCTTTAATAGAGTTTCTCATTTTAGGAATAGAAAGTAAAAAAAGAGTTTCTTGTATTGCATTCCAATCTTCTTCAGAAATCAAAACACCTTTTCCAGAAATATGAATTGGTTCATGTTGTATTGCTACTTCACGTAATATTTTTTTTAAATTTGATTGTGCTTTTGCTATAGAAATAGTTTTCATAGTTATTTTTACTAAATAATGATTTTAATTTTTTATCTGTAATTTTGATTTTTACTTTCT